>DATEOG010000187.1:0-10346 GCA_035274345.1 Gemmatimonadaceae bacterium | reverse complement strand
CTCCCGCCGCCCACGTCGGGAGGACATGGGCCGACTCGGTTCTCGCGACGCTCTCGCTGCGCGACAAAGCGGCACAGATGGTCTGGCCCTGGGTGCTCGGCGACTATACGGCAACCGACGACCCGACCTACCGGCGCGTCGAGCGACTCGTGCGCGAGCAACATCTCGGCGGGATCATCATCTCCGTGGGCTCGCCCACGGAGATCGCCAGCAAGCTCAACGCCCTCCAGCAGGCGAGTACGGTGCCGCTGCTCGTCGGGGCCGACCTCGAGACCGGCGCGGCATTTCGCGCTCGAGGAGGTTACTTCCTCCCGAACGCGATCGATCTCGGTGGTGCGACCTACTTCCCGTACGCGATGGGAATCGGTGCCACGCGCGACACGGCCTTCGCGTACCAGATGGGGCGTGCGACGGCGCGGGAAGGGCGTGCACTGGGCATCCACATGGCGTTCGCGCCGGTGCTCGACGTCAACAACAACCCGAAGAATCCGGTCATCAGCCTCCGGTCCTTCGGGGAGAATCCTCAGCTCGTCGCACAGCTCGGAGCCGCCTTCGTGCGTGGCATCCAGGAGAACGGGATGCTCGCCACGGGCAAGCACTTTCCCGGACATGGCGACACCGAGCAGAACTCGCACCTCGAGCTCGCGCGAGTCGGCGCATCGGCTGCGCGACTCGACAGCGTCGAGCTCGTGCCCTTCCGCGCCGCCGTGCAGGCCGGCGTACGCGGGATCATGACCTTCCACGGGCAGCTGCCGGGCCTCGATACGTCGTCGCTCCCCGCCACGCTCAACCCGCGCATCATGACCGACCTGCTGCGCGGGCGCATGGGATTTCGCGGTCTCCTGGTCACCGACGCCCTCGACATGAACGGCGTGCTCGGCAAGATGACCATGACCGAGGTGACACAGCGGGCCGTCGTCGCCGGCAACGACGTGCTGCTGATGCCGACCGATATCCCGGGGGCGATCAGTGCCATCGTCGACGGGGTCCGTCAGGGGCTGTTTCCGGAGTCGCGGATCGACGAATCGGTTCGCAAGCTCCTCCTCGCCAAACAGGAGATGGGGCTCGCGCGCCAGCGTCTCACCGATGTCCAGGCAATGCATGCCGTCGTCGGGGATAGCACCAGCGTCGCCAACGCGCGGCTCGCGGCCGAACGGGCAATCACTCTCGTGAAGGACTCACTCGGCGTCGTGCCGTTCGGCGGGCTGCCGAGCACGTCTCGCGTGGTCAGTGTCACCATCGCTCCTCGCACCGATCTCGGAGCCGGCGTCACCTTCAACGCGGAGCTTGCGCGCGTCTTTCCCGCGCTGCGTTCGATCTCGCTCACCACCGAGCAGGTGTTCGACGCCACCGTCGCTGCCGCCGCTGCACCCGGCCAGAATGCCCAGTACATCGCTACACCCCAGCCACGCCTGCTGCCTGCGCTCGTCGACAACGCACTGCGCGGCGCGCAGGGCGCCGACCTCGTGATCGTCTCATCGTACTTCGGGGCGAGCTCGTCGACCTCGCGTCTCGCCGCACCCGAAGGGATGGCCGATCTCCTCAACGGCTTGCAGAAGGCTGGTACACGCGTGGTGCTCGCCACGTTCAGCAACCCCTACATCGCGCAGGATCTGCCCTCCGTCTCGAGCTACCTCGTCGCATGGGGTGGATCACCCCTCATGCAGCGAGCCGCCGCGCGCGCGTTGCTCGGCCTGGCGCCAATCACTGGGCAGCTGCCGATCACCATCCCGTCAGTCGCGCCCTATGGCGCGGGCCTGCGACGCGAGGCCCGCGCGAGCGCTTCGTTGGCCGCGCCGACCGTGCCCTAGCGCGCCGCGTCCGCGCCGATCGTTGCTCGGCAGTCCGTTTCTTGCGCCGGAGCGCCGGAAACGATCCACCGTGTCGCGTGGTGTCACTCGCTGACGAACCGAGCACGCGGCGCCGACTACATCGTGTGTTGACGGTACTGTCGGAACGACGTATATCACGCATCACGCGGCGCGACTGAATTCACATCTGGTTGTTACCAATTCAGTCGCCGCGGATCGTGCGCTCTTGACATTAGTGACACTTTGTTACTAATTCGCGCCTCATGCGCGAGCGCCCGTCTCACCCCGTGAAGCCCGTCGTTCGCAAGACGACGCTGGCGGTCGACGTGGTGGTGCTGTCGCCGCAGGCGGACACGCTCGCGGCTCTGCTCGTGCGCACGCCGGCAGGTGGCCGCGAACGGTGGTCGCTCCCCTGGGACGCGCCGCTGCCGGGCGAAGGACTCGAGGACGCTGCCGGTCGTATCGCCGAATCCGCGCTCGGCGTGACTCCGGCACTTCTCGAGCAGGTGGGCGCGTTCGCCGACGCACGCCGTCATCCTGGCGACGCTGACGTCTCGGTCGGGGTCGTCGCCCTCACGCCGCACGTCGAGACGGCGCTCGTGGCTGGGGCAGAATGGTTTTCGCTGTCCGCGCTGCCCCCGTTGTCGCCACGCCATCGCGCCATCGTCGATCGCGCGGTCACCGTCGTCCGTCAGCGCGTCGATCAGTCGCCCGCCGCGTTTCGGCTCCTCCCACCGACGTTCACGCTGAGCGATCTGCAGGCCATCTACGAGATCCTCCTCGGGCGCAGGCTCCACAAGGCGAGTTTCCGGCGCGCGCTCCAGGCGAGCTATCTCGTCGAGCCTACCGACGAGTGGCGGAGCGAGGGACGTGGCCGACCCGCCCAGCTGTTTCGCTACGCCCCCCGTAAACGCCGTGGAGCGCGCCGTGGCGTGCGATTCGACCTGTTCACCGATAGCTGACGCTCGCGCTGCTGGATCGTCTTCCAGTTGCTGCGCCAGGGCTTGCTTTCTGGCACATTAGTAGCAATATGTTATTTAGGTCGAATGCGGAGCAGCGGATGCTCGACTACCTGGATAGCCTGTGCGCGGCCCTCCTCGCCCGGAACGGCACCGAGATTCGGCGCCTGCTCCGGCACCCGCTCGCGCGCGCCCTCCCTCGCCGCGTGCGCGAGGAAGGCTATTCCATCGCCCGCGCCGGTACGGAGAGTCTTCGGGCACCCATCCAGACGCTCCACTTCTACCACCAGACGCTTCACCTCCTTGGCGCCCGTCCCGCAGCACGCGGCGAGACAGCCACGTCGGGCGCCACCCGCTCCGACGACGAGCCGCAGATCGAGATTCCGCTCCGCGCCGCAGGCGGCTGAGCGCTGACCTCAGTCTGCCCGTTCGGGGGCGGCGCGAATCTGCATGAGACTCCGCGCCAACGCCGCGTTATCCCGCGCCAGCTCGAACAGATCGGCCATCAGCGCATCGCGGTCATCGCCGACGAGTTCCGCCACCACCGGAGCTCGATGGCCATATCGACGGCCGGGATCGGCCCTCCGCTCCATCACGACGCGTCCGCGGAGCGGCACCCCCCCAGCTTCGGGCACCGCGTCGGCCGTTGATGCGTCGAGCTCCACCTGCACGTAGCCGCCGCCCGGCATCGGCCGACGGTAGAGCGGCGTTCCTGCCCCGCCTTCATGTCCGCTGCGCGCGGCGTCCTGGTGCTGGTCCAGCATGTCTTCCTCCTGCTCTCCTGCGTCCGCTGCTTCCGCGTCGCGGCGGGGGCGCCGAAGACGCGTCCTGCAATGCTGCCAGAGCTCGCGCGAGTATCCGCGCGGTGGGACGCGCTCCGACCGCGTCTCCCCACAGATCTCCCCCGCGCTTCAGTCTGGCCGGGATGGTGTCGATCGTGAACGCATCGATGCGCAGGCGGGCGGTCAGCTCGCGCTCGCGCAGCGGCGTCGACACCGATGCCGCAGGCCGAGCGCGGACGCTGTATGGCGCCGCCATGCTCTTGCCGCGCGCATTCTGCTGCGCGTCGACGTAGATGCTCCGTTTCGGACGGGACTTCACGCTGCGTTCCACCGTCGCCCGATCGGGGTTCGCCGAGACTACCGCCCCCGCCAGTCGCTGCGCGAGGTCCGCCGAGGTCTCGTAGCTCGTGCGCGGCGGGAGAGGCAGTACGATGTGGATGCCGCTCGCGCCCGACGTCTTCAGCGCCACGGTGAGCCCGCACGACTCCGCGATGCGCGAGACCTCGCGCGCCAGCGCCGCCACGTCGCTGAACGGCACGTCGTCGCCTGGATCGAGATCGATCAGACAACGGTCGGGCGCATCGACATCCGCCACGCGCGAGAGCCATGGGTGCACTTCGATGGCGCCCAGTTGCACGGTGTAGAGCAGCGTGGGAAGGTCGCCGCCGACGATGCGCGGCTTGGCGCCCTGCTCCACGGTCTCCAGCGTCGCGATGCGCACGACATCAGGCACGTGCTCACCGGCATTCTGCTGGAAGAACATCGGTCCCGCCACGCCGTCGGGATGGCGCTTCAGTACCAGTGGGCGCCCTTCGATCTCCGGGAGGAGATAGGGAGCGACGCGCGTGTAGTAGCGCATCAGAGCCCCCTTCGTGATCCCCGGCTTGGGAAAGAATGGCTTCGAGAGGCTCGACACGCGAAGCGTCGCGCCGTCAGTGAACGTGAGGGTTCCATCCCTCTCGCCGCGCTCGAGGGCGCGGAGTTGCGCCTCGACGCCGCGGAAGTCCTCGGCGTTCCTACTCGGCATCGCTCGCCATCTCGTACGTCCATTCGCCACCGCGCGGGAGCGCGTGGCCAGGGATGGCGCACGTTGGCTCCAGGAGCTGTGCACGCGCGATGGACACGATCGTCGAAAAGGGCAAGACGGATGCCCGGTTACTCGCGTCCGGTTCGCGGCGTCGCCGGGACGCGTGTGGAGGTGTAAGTGCGAACGCCCGGGACTGCGCCCGGGCGTTCGTCGATTTCGGGTGAGAGCGGCTCGCCGCGAGCCGTCGAGTGCGATCAGCTGCTCTTGGTCACGTCGGCCGCTTGCGGCCCCTTCTGACCTTGCACGATCTCGAACTCGACCTTGTCTCCTTCGGCGAGCGACTTGAATCCGTTCCCCTGAATGGCGCTGAAGTGCACGAAGACGTCAGGACCTCCCTCACGCGAGATGAAACCGAAACCCTTCGCGTCGTTGAACCACTTCACCGTTCCATTGATGCGAGCCATGAACCGTACCTCGTACCGAGCTATGGAGCCTGATCGCGCGTGCGAGGGGATGGGCCGATCGCCGGCCGCCGCTCGTCCCACGTGATCCCTGTGATGCCCCGTCGCGCCGTGCTGCGGCTCTCGGGGCGGGACGTACCCTGCAAGCGGGCAAGTTTTGTGCACACGGGGAGTTGCCGCGGCGCACGACCTCCTAAAAACGCGAGAACGGGGCCGAAATCGGCCCCGTCTCGCGGTGGGTGGTGCTGCGTGTCGGTCTTCTGACGGTTCAGCCTGTTACGCGGCTCCAGCGATGTACCGTGCAACGCGGCCGCACGCCCGGCACTGCAGCGTGACCTGCGAGCGTGGAGGCGGCGGGAAATCGTCAGGAGTTCGTGCAATTTGCCCAGAGCACGATGGACAGCTCAGCGGCGAACCGTTCCGATCGTTGGCGATCAAGTGGAGCGCTTGCACTGGGTTATACGTAGCCGGGCGCGGCTTGCGCATTGGCCCTCCAGAAAGTTTTCGAACCACCCGGGGTTCCAGGCGCCGGGCCGCCCTGACGAATAGTAACCTTCAAAGTGCCTAAAGCACAGTGGGGCATCGTCTTGCGAATCGATCTGCGCGTGGCCCTCTATCTCGGCCTCGGATTCGTCTGCGCCTGCGGACCACGGGCACATCTTCCGCCACGGCCTGTGACCGTGGTTGGCGCGCTCTCCGGCACGGACAGCATCGCCAGGCTCGCGCATAGACTCGCGCCTCTTCTATACCTGCAGCGAGACGAATGGTTCCCCCTCGAGCGCGTCGTCGCCGTTGTCCATCCCACACGTCCGGTCATCGGTTACCACCTGCTCTGGCGGGATGACGTGCACGGCGCATGGATCCCCTTCACCGTGCCCACCGACGAGGAGATCGTCTGGATCGGCTACGACCCCAGCGGCGCTCCCACCGATGTATGGACGTACTGGCATGGCAAAGTGCTGCACGCGGACTGGCGTGGACGCGATACTCCCGCGGTTGACGTGCAGTGGGGGAAGCACGGCCTCTTGCCACGTGGCATCGTCGAAAGCGATCTCCCCCGGTTTCAGACGCTGAACGCGTTCTACGCCTTCCATCAGCTGGGAGTCGTCGACATCCTGCTCAGCCGTATCACCCGACCGGGACCGTCCGGATTCTTCCACTCGTACGGCCGATACCGCGACTTCAACCGCGTCCAGCGGTCGGGTGACGCGATCGATGTCGTCGTGCGGAGCGACGACCCTTCGCCTGCGCTCGCCGCCGTGTTCGGGACCCCGTACTCTCGAAAGCCCCTCTGGCCCTGAGCGGTAGCGCGTCGGTCGCGTGGCCCCTGGATGGCGAGGTGGGCGCGATTCAGCGCCGAGATGCCCGAGCGCTGTGCAACCGCGCGTCGTCCGGCGAGCGTCGGCTACGCAATTCGTATCGTCGCACCGCTGGCCGGTTGCGTTGCCAGCCTCCATGTTCCTGTCATCGCAGTCCCGGATCGTCGGCGACACGCACCGCTCGGACGTACGCAGCGACACGGTGACGCGCACGCAGTTCGCGCGGCGACGTCACGCGATCGCACGACGCACGCAGTTGCAGCACTCGTGACCGCAGGATCGACGGACGCGACCATGCGCCCGAATCTTGCGCACACGGCCACGATCTCGCGCAGCACCGAGAGTCACCAACCGGCAGAGGAGACGCAGCGATGGCAACGAAGAAGAAGGGCGGCAGCAAGCGAAGCGCGCGTAAAGGCTCGGCGCGCCGCGGTGGCGCCAAGCGTGGCGCCAAGCGCTCGTCGGCGAAGAAGAGCAGCGCCAGGAAGGGCGCGGCCAAGAAGGGCGCCGCGAAGAAGGGGTCGGCGGCGAGAAAGAGCGCGGCGAAAAAGGCCGTGCGGCGCGCCACCGTTCGCCGCGCGGTCAAGCGTGTCGCCAAGAAGAAGACGGCCAAGCGCTCGAGCGGCCGCAAGACATCGCCTCTCGCCAGGGTGAAGCGCGTCGCGACCGGCGTTGTGGAACAGGCGCAGTCGGCGGTCTCGCATGGTGTCGACGCCGTGAAGGAGCTCGGCGAGAACATCGTGGAGCGCGTCTCGGGCTGACCACACCACACCGCGCGCCACGCCGATTCGGTCAGTCGGCGTGGCGCGCGAGGAAGTCGAGTACCATGTCCGCCACCACGTCGCGGCAGTAGTCCACCGTGATGACGTGGCCACAGCCGGTCACCCACCGACGCTCGGTGGGACCGGCGAGACTCGCCGTCGCCGTCTCGGCCAGCGCGTACGGGATCCGATTGTCCTCGCGCGAGTTCACGACGAGTGTCGGCAGGCTGATTGACGGTAGCGCGCGGCGGCCAGCCGCCGCCGTCGAGCACAGCGCCCGCACCGCGCGCGGTGGAAAGACTCCGTACGCAAAGCTCTCCGCTCGCGCGACCGGATCGTGAACGGAGGACTCGCCCCCCCGACCACCCAGGTACGGCACGGCCATCGACAACAACGCCGACGTGCGTCCTAGGAGCGCCACGGTGCGTGGCGGTGTCAGGTAGGGCGCAAGCAGTACGAGAACGCGGACATCATCCTCGGCTTCGGCGACGAGCCGTGCCGCGATGGCGCCTCCCATCGAGAGTCCGACCACCCCGACCCACGACGCTTCCTCGCCAAGTCGCGCGAGCTCCGCGCGCGCAGCGGATGCATAGTCCTCCGCGCTCGCCGCGGCGAAGTCGCGTAGCCCGCGTCCATGTCCAGGGAGGAGCGGCGCCCGGACTGTGAAGCCGGCGGCGTGCAGACGGCCGCCGAGGTAGCGCAGCGTCTGTGGCGTGTCGCCAAAGCCATGCAGCAGGAGTAGCGCGCGACTCGTGCTTCCCAGGAGCGTGAACCCCTCGGCCCCGGAGACGACGCCATCCGCACCGGGCGGCCGCACACTCGCGTACGCCCGCTCCGTCCGCCGGGCTGCGCGTAGGCGCAGCAACGCGGCGCCGGCGCCGACGGCAAGCAGGAGTGGCCCGAGCATCAGTTGACCGATCACATGGGGATGGTCAGTACCGGCGCGTCGACGGATCGACCTCGCGACTCCACCGGTCGATCCCTCCGGTGAGGTTGCGCGCGCGAAGGAAGCCACGCTCGCGCAGCCATGTCACCGCGACGGCGCTGCGTATTCCGTGATGACAGTAAACGACCAGCTCCGCAGCGCGATCCAGCGACTGCACGGCATCGGGCAACGCGTCGAGCGGCACCAGCCGCGCATCGGGCAATCGGGCGATCAACCACTCGTAGGGCTCTCGAACGTCCAGCAGCTCCGGCGACGCGCCGGCCGACATGCGCTCGGCGAGGGCGCGGGGTGTGATCTCGTCGTCATGGTCGTTGGGCGAGTCGTCGCGCGCGAGCGCGTCCGGGGCGACACCGCAAAACACATCGTAGTCGATCAGCGTCGTGATCTCGCGCGTGCCGCACGCGCGGCACTCTGGATCGCGAGCCAAGTCGATCGTGCGGAATCGCATGCGAAGTCCGTCGACGAGGAGAAGTCGTCCTCCGAGCGTCTCGCCCGCTCCCGTGATCAGCTTGATCGCCTCCGTTGCCTGCACGACGCCGATCAAACCGGGGAGCACGCCGAGGACGCCGCTCTCTTCGCAGTTCTGCACCAGCGCTGCTGGCGGCGGCTCGCGAAACAGGCAGCGGTAGCACGGGCCGTCGCCGGACGAGAAGACCGAGGCCTGTCCTTCGAAGCGCAACACGCTGCCGTACACGTTCGGCTTCCCCAGCAGCACACAGGCATCGTTGACGAGATAGCGAGTCGGGAAGTTGTCGCTGCCGTCGACGATGACGTCATAGTCCGCGAGCAGTTGCAGCGCATTGGAGCTGCTGAGCCTCGTCTGATGCGCGACGACATCCACGTGCGGATTCAGCGCGCGCAGACGTGCGGCAGCGGAATGGACCTTCGGCGTCCCGACCGCACCCGAATCGTGCA
The DNA here is from genome assembly GCA_035274345.1 of Gemmatimonadaceae bacterium. Classification (GTDB taxonomy): domain Bacteria; phylum Gemmatimonadota; class Gemmatimonadetes; order Gemmatimonadales; family Gemmatimonadaceae; genus AG11. The sequence continues at coordinate 1,365 of DATEOG010000187.1, read as the reverse complement.
GCACCTGGCGTTGCAGATTGCTGAGCTCCACGTCGTCTGCGTCGACGACACCGAGCTGCCCCACTCCCGCCGCGGCGAGATAGAGCGCGGCCGGTGATCCCAGCCCGCCGGCACCGATCAGAAGAACGCGCGCCCCTTTCAAGCGGCGCTGACCTTCTGTGCCGACCTCGGGCAGAATGAGGTGGCGATGATAGCGCTGCAGCTCGTCAGCGTCGAGCGGCGCGGGCGAAGGCGGGAGATGCGGCATGCGGTCTCGCGGGCGTGACCGAAATATAAGCCCGCGAGGCGGCGTCGAGTTCGGCGGACGGCGAGGCGCTATTGCAGCGGTGCGGTCTGCGTGACTTCGGCGAGCGTCGGCACGAGCAGAAGGTCGTCGCCGGTGCGATCGAGTCGCTCGAACAAACGCTGCGACGGAGTGACGAACAACGTGCTTCCCGAGCGTTCGACGAGTCCCTCGCCTGTGAGTCGGCCGAGTACGAGCGACACCGACTCGCGTGTGGCGCCCACCAGCTCGCACAGGAGACGGTATCTAGAGCTACAGAGCTCGATCCGGCCGTCCTCCGTGAGGAAGCTCTCGTGCGAGGCGAGCCGACGAAGTGCGGCCACGAGCCGCTGCTCCACGGAAAGCGTCGTCAGCTCGCGCAGCTTCTCGAGGAGCGCGGTACGCTCCGCCATGATCTGTCCGAGCAATGCGAGCGCTCGATTCGGTTGCTCGCGCACGAACGCGCGGAGATTGGCAGAGCTGAGGAACAGCGTCTCCGTCTCCTCATCGGCGCGCGCGTCGGTCGCGTACTGGCCGTTCGGCGACAGTCCTTCAGCGCCAAACGTTTCACCGGGTGTCGCTACCCAGGGGACGAACCCCCGTCCCGCACGCACACGGCTTCTCAGCACTACGCGTCCCCGCACGACGATGAACACCCCGTCGGCGTTCGCGCCCCGCTCATAGATCTGAAAACCAGCGGGCCACGCCGCCCGTGCCGCGTAGCCCTGCAGTGCGATTCTCTCGGTCTCGGACAGGCGCGCGACGGCCAGGCCTGTGCTCTCGTCTCGGGTCACCACGCTAGCCTCCCGTTCCGTTCAGGCTTGCGCCGCGACGCAATTGGCAGGCCGGAGAATTGGCGCGAGCTCAACCGCGGACGCGGTCGGTCGGTCCGGCGTGCGGATCCAGCGGGTTCGATGTACACGCGATCAGGGTGCAGTAAGTGCCGTACGCGCTTGCGTGAGCGCACGGGTTGCGGCCTCGAATCGGTTCGCGAGATCGGCCAGCTCGCGCGCCGCGAGTCCAACGTCATCGTCACGGATCGCCTCGTTCACGGACGGGAATGGCATGTTCGCATAACCGTTGTTCTCGTCGGCGACGTAGAT
>DATEOG010000186.1:0-6933 GCA_035274345.1 Gemmatimonadaceae bacterium | reverse complement strand
GGGACCTGCACCGGACGCTGGAAGACGATCTCGTAATGCACGACCACGTTCGCCAGCACCACCGCCAGCGCCGCATGGAAGACGACCGAGACGACGAATGACGCCGGCGAGCGACGCTGCTCGATCTTCACGCGACCCCCGCCGGAGTCATGCTGGACAGCAGCGCACCCGCGCGCTGCGCCGCCTCGGCGATGCGCGCCGGCGATTGGACGAACGAGATGCGGAAGAACCCTTCCCCGCCCGCGCCGAACGACGATCCTGCCATCACGACCACTCCCTGCTCCTCCAACAACCGCTCGGTGAACGTCGCCGAGGCGATCCCTTCGGGAAGCTTGATCCACAGATACATCGTCGCGCGCGGCACGTCGCACTCGAAGCCGGCGGCTCGGAACGACGATACGGCCGCGTCACGCCGCGCCTGGAAGATCGCGACGTTCTTCGGCACGAACTCGCTCCAGCTCTCCAGCGCAGCGGCACCCGCCGCCTGGATCGCCATGAACTGTCCCGTGTCGACGAACGACTTGACCTTCAGCAGCGTGCTCGCGATCTCCGGCTTCGCCACGGCCCATCCGCAGCGCCAGCCGGTCATGTTGTACGTCTTGCTCAGCGAGTGAAACTCGATCGCCACGTCGCGCGCGCCGTCGATCTGGAAGATGCTCGGCGGCACGTAGCCGTCGAACGCGATCTCCGAGTACGCATTGTCGTAGACGAGCAGGATGTCGCGCTCGCGGCAAACCCGCACGACCTCCTGGAGGTATTCGACCGGAGCGATCGCCGCGGTCGGGTTGTTCGGATAGTTGAGATAGAGGATCCGCGTGCGGTCGAGCACGTCGCGCGGGATCTCGTTCAGGTCGAGCAGGAAATCGGTTCGCGGCCGCAATGCGTAGCGATACGGCTCGCCGCTCGCGAGCAGCGTGCCGCCCTGATAGGGGTTGTAGCCCGGCTCGGGGATGATCGCGATGCGGTCCGGCTCGAGGTACGCGAAGGCGAGGTGTGAGATTCCCTCCTTCGAGCCAAGCAGCGGCACCACCTCCGTGAGCGGATCGAAGCGCACGCCGAAGCGGCGCTGCATCCAGGCGCTCACCGCCTCGCGATACGGCACGTAGCCGAGCCCGAACCCGTAGCGGCTCAACGCCGGCTCCGTCGTGGCGTTCTGCATGCGGTCGAGCGCCGCTTTCGGAGGAGCCAGGTCCGCGTCGCCGGCACCGAGATCGATCACGTCCACGCCCCGCGCCACGAGCTCCCGCTTCTTCTGCGGGATGGTCGCGAGCGGGTACTCGGGGAGCGTGAAGAATCGGGCGGCGCGCGTCGGCACTAGGGCTCGCTGATGACTGGGTTGCTCACTCGGCTCACGCCGACGACCTCTACTTCTACCACATCTCCCGGCGAGAGGGTCCCTACTCCCGCGGGCGTCCCCGTGAGCACAAGGTCGCCGGGCTCGAGCGTCATGACAGCGGAGATATAGGCCACGAGCGCCGGGATGTCGAACACCATGTCCGCCGCTGTGCCATCCTGGCGGACCTGGCCGTTCACGAGCGTACGTACGCGGAGCGCGGAGAGGTCATCGGGGACGGCGCTCAGCTCGCCGACTGGGCAAAAGCTGTCGAATCCCTTCGCCCGGGTGAACTGCACGTCGGACTTCTGCAGATCGCGCGCGGTCACGTCGTTCACCGCACAGACATGCGCGATCGCGCGACGGGCCACTTCAGGAGACACTTTGCGGAGCCGTTCCCCTAGCACGATGCCGATCTCACCCTCGTGCTCGACCTGGTTGGACACCCTCGGCAGCCGGATGGATTCTCCCGAGCGGACCAGGCTGGAGGGCGGCTTCAGGAAGAGCAGCGGCTCCTTCGGGACCTCATTGCCGAGCTCCCTGGCGTGTGCGGCGTAGTTGCGACCGACGCAAACGATCTTCGATGGGGCAAGTTGGGGCATGGTTGAAGATAAACCTTCCCTGCGATGCGCGATGCGCATTGCGCTTTTGCGCTACGGCGCTGACTACAGGCAGACGGGAGCGTCCCGAGGCCAGGCGCACTGCGCAAAGCGCATAGCGCCCAGCGCGTTAGCGTACGGCCGTTTACCGCGTATAGAAGTTTCTGACGCGCTCGACCAGCTCCTCCCACCGCCCGATCTCCCTCTTCGCGGGCGGCAGGGCCTCGAGCAGCCCGCGGCCATACCGCTTCGTCACGATCCGCGGATCCGCGATCACGACGACGCCCCGGTCGGTGCCGGTCCGGATCAATCGTCCGAACCCCTGCTTCAGCCGCAGCGACGCGTGTGGCAGCATGTACTCGGCGAACGGATCGCCGCCGCGCGCCTCGATCGCCTCGCACTGCGCGGCCGTCACGGGCTCCGTCGGCACGCGGAAGGGCAGCTTTGCGATCACGAGGCCACGCAGCGCGTCGCCGGGAACGTCCACACCTTCCCAGAACGACGCGGTGCCGAGCAGGATCGCCTGCCCCGAGTCGCGAAAGCGCGCGAGCAGCGTGTCGCGGCTCTCGTCGCCATGCACGAGTAGAGGCCAACGGCGCTCCACGCCGCGGGCGCGCAGCTCGTTCGCCAGCTGGCGCACCTCGCGATGGCTCGTGAACAGCACGAAGAATCCTCCATCCGACGCTTCGGCGACGTCGAGCACGATGCGCGTCACGCCGCGGCGATGTCCGTCCGCATCGACGTTCGGCGCCGGCACGTCGCTCGGGATCGCGAGCAGCGATTGCGATTCGTAGCGGAACGGCGAATCGAACACCGCCGTCGTCGGCCGGAGATCCGGGTCTGTGAGACCCAGGCGCGCCGACAGGAAATCGAAGCGGCCCGCATCGCGAGCCACCTGTCCGCTCGACGCCGTGAGCGTCGCACTCGTGACGATGGCGCTGTCCAGCCGGCCGAAGAGATCGTCGCGCAGAATTGGCGAGAGATCGAGCGGCACCGACGACACGGCGACCGATCGCTCGCGGCCGCGCACCTCGATCCAGCGCACGCTGTCGTCGTCCGGCGGAGGCGCGAGCGCGCGCCGCAGGCCATCGCCGGCACCCTGGAGCCGACGGGTGATCGAGCGCATCTCGTTGAGCAGCGGTGCAAGCGCTTCGTCCAGCTTGGTGCTCCCCTCGATTCGCTCGCGCACGAGCTGCAGCCCTTCCTGCAGCAGAGCGATCTCGCCGAGCGTGTCCTCGAGCGCCACCGACAATCCGGCCCTCCAGATCTCGTGGGTCGCGAACGCGTGCGTGAGGCGAACCACCGGTTGCCCCGACTCCTCGATGAACGTGTCGAGCAGATCGAACAGCAGCGCGCTCTTGTCACGCAGCGCATGCACCGCCGGGGCGAGCCGCTCCTCGACGAGGTCCAGGCTCGCCGTGGAGAGCAGATCCTTGCTCGACGAGAGGCGCGCCGCGAGCAGGGGCAGCAAACCCTTGCCTCGGCGGTCGAGCCGATTGACGAGGCGAGCGAGCGCACGCCGCGTCACCGTGCTGCCGAGATGCGCGGTGGCCGCATCCTCGAGGTGATGCCCCTCGTCGACGACGAGCCGTCCATAGGCGGGAAGCACGGCGGCGTCGTCCCAGTTCTGCGCCACGCGTCGCACCGCGAGGTCGGCGAGCAGCAGATGATGGTTGACGACGATCACGTCCGCCTGGGCCGCCGTTCGGCGCGCCTTGAACAGGAAGCAGTCCTCGAAATGCGCGCACTTCATCCGCGTGCACACGTCGGGCTCCGCCGACACTTCATCCCACACCTCGGGCCTGGGCGGCGTCGGCAGATCGGCGAGCGATCCATCCTTCGTGCGTTCCGCCCACACCTTGAGTGCGGCCACCTCGCTGGCCATCCCGTCGTCGAACAGCTGTGCGGCGCCGCCTGTTGCCTGCTCGAGCCGCACGCGGCACACGTAGTTGCGCCACCCCTTCAGCAGCGCGAAGCGCACCGGCTGATCGCTGAGGGCCTTCGCGAGAAAGGGCAGATCCTTGCCGACGAGCTGCTCCTGGAGGTTGATCGTGTTCGTCGACACGATCGTGCGCTCCTTGTTCGCCGCTGCCCAACGCAGCGCGGGCACGAGATAGCCGAGCGACTTGCCGACGCCGGTGCCCGCCTCGAGCAGGCCGATGCCGCCCTCGTTGTAGACCCTGGCGATCGTGGCGGCCATCTCCCGTTGGCTGGCGCGGTCCTCGTACCGCTGATGCTCGCGCGCGACGGGACCCTCGGGGCCGAGGTCGTGCGCCACCGCTGCCGGATCGATTCGCTTCGCCTCGTCGTGCCGCGGGACTTCGACGACGACGTACAGCTCCATCGCGCGGTTGTCGATGATGCCGAACCCCACGCCGTCGTCGTGCATCCTCGCCGCGACGTCATAGTCCGGTGCCGACGGCTCGAGCAGACCGGAGGGATGGTTGTGGACGAGCATCTCGCCCCGGCGCGCGAACCCTGGAAGCGCGAGCACGCTCTCCACGTTGCCGCGCGCCACGACGCGCGCGGTCTGGATCACGCCCTCGTCGTCGACGGTGCTGACGAAGCAGACCTCGCGCCCTCCGGCGAGCGCGATCGCCGCGCGCATCGCTCCCGCCGCGGGGGGAAGGATCCGGGAAGTCGACGGGGGCTTGGGGGCGGGACGGGGCATAGGCGGCCCCTGAAGATACACCGAAGGGCGGAGAGTTGGTGAGTTGGATAGCTGGTTAGTTGGAGGGCGAGCTAGTGAACTGAACGGCCCTGGTGACGCACCAGTGTGGAGAATCGGTCGAGAGGTCTCCCAGCCGGTTCGTGGACATTCGGGTTCAACGCACCAATCAACCGACCAACGAACCGACGATCCAACTCACCAACTCACTAGGTCTTCAGTGGCTTCTTCTTCGCCGCCGGAAACAGCACGTTGTTGAGGATCAGCCGATAGCCGGGGCTGCTGCGGTGCAGCGAGAGGTCCGTGGGCGGATTGCCGATCGCGTGCTGCGGATCCTCGGGGTCGTGGCCGCCAAGGTACGTCCAGGTGCCCTTGCCGTAGTCGCCGTGCACGTACTTCGTCCACGACGCGCCCTCCTCGGTGGCGAGCACGATCACGCCGTTCTTCAGCGTCGCCTTGGTGAAGCTCGTCGTGACGCCGTAGAAGTCGTTCAACACGGACCGGTGGTCCTGCACGAGCATCGACGGCACCGGATCGAACTTCGCCGAGAAGTTGAACAGCGTGAACGTTCCGAGCGGCTGGCGGCGGCCGGCGACGTTCACCTGATGTCCGTCGATGTCGCTCATCGAGTTCACGAATGGTGAATGCTCGAGGTGCGCGTCCTTGAACGCGAGCGACCGCTTCCACTGCATCTTCGCGTCGGCGTTGCCATCCATCGGCGAGCCGTCGGCGAACTCTCCCGCGATGTCGACGTCGTGTCCCGCGATCGCGAGCTCGAGCGTCTCCGTCGCGCCACACATCGCGAACAGAAATCCTCCTCGCTCCACGAACTGCCGGATGCGCTCGGCAACGTCCTTCTTCAGCGCGGGAACTGTCGCGAAGCCCAGCTTCTTGGCCGTCGCCTGATTCTTCGCCACCAGCTCGCGAAACCACGGCGCGTCGCGGTAGCCGAGGTGGAACTTGTTGAACTGGCCCGTGAAGTCTTCGTGGTGCAGGTGCAGCCAGTCGTACTTCGTGAGATCCCCGCGCTCGACCTCGGTGTCGTACACCGCCGTGAACTCGATGCCGGCATACTTCAGGGCAAGTGTCACGGCATCGTCCCACGGCTGCGCGCCGGGCGGCGAGTAGACGGCGATCTTCGGCGCTTTCTCCAGCGGCACGCTCTCCATGTTGCCCGCGGCCATCTCGCGGCGGATCGCGGCGAGCTGCGGATCGCCGACCGTCTCGATGGCGATGCCGTCCAATCCCGCGCGCCGGCGCAGCTCGGGTGCGTCGGGGAGCAGGAAGGCGCCGCCACGGTAGTTGAGCAGCCACTCCGCCTGCATTCCGACCTTGATCGCGCCGTAGGTCAGGCCGTACGCCTTGAGATGGTTGCTCTGTCCGTCGTCCATCGGGATGAGCAGCCGCTGCGCGCTCGCGATCACGGGCACACCCGTCGACACAGCGAGGGCGACGACGAGGTGCGTGAGCGCCAGCCGCAGGCGTATGAAGCGTGCGATCATGAGGGTGGCACCGTGCCGCGCACGAGATCGAGCTCGCGTCTGGCCTGCGGGAGAAGCGCGCTCTGCGGCGCACTGAGGATCAGGTGTTCCAGGTGTGCGATCGCGCCCGCGGTATCGCCGCTGCGACGCAGAGTTCGCGCCCACTCCAGCTCCGCTTCGGCCGCTTCGGGAGCCTTCGCGTGCTGCTCGACGATCCGCTGCCAGATGGCGATGGCGCCCTTCGCGTCGTTTCGCGCCGCGCGGATACGGGCGCCGGCGAGCAGCAGCACCGGCGCGGCCTCGGGATGACGTTCCGCCGCTTCGACGAAGCGCTCGGCGGATGCGCTGCTGTCGCCCCGCGCGAGCGCCAGGAACGCCGCGCCGAGCTGCGGAGCTGCGTCCGCGCGTACACGTGAGACGATTCCCAGCACGAGCGCCATGTCGCCGCTCTGATTCTGCGAGCCGCGCAGCAGCTTGCGCGCCGCGTCGAGTCGGCCCTCGTACAGTGCGATCAATCCAGCCGCGTCCGACGAATCTGCGTCGGCGCCCGCGGAGCGGAGCGATTCGCGCGCACGGGGGAGATCGCCGGCGCGCACCCACGCGCTCGCGAGCATTCGCGCCATGCGCGCGTGCTGACCCGGCGGGAGATATCGGTCGTACTTCGCGACGAGCGCTTCCGCCTGGACGCCGCGGCCGAGCGCCGCGAGCGCTTCGACGTGGAGGGGCAGATACTCTCTCGCCGCACGCGCCGGGTCGGACGCCATCTCGTTCATCGGAGCGAGTGTCAGCACGTCGCCGGGCGAGCCGGCGCGCAGCGATGCGCGGGCCGCCTTCAGCGCGAGCGCGGGTGTG
>DATEOG010000185.1:0-3329 GCA_035274345.1 Gemmatimonadaceae bacterium | reverse complement strand
CTACCTCACCAAGCCGTTCAGCCCGCAGGAGCTCGTGCTTCGCGTTGGCGCCATCCTGCGCCGCCTGAGCGCGGGCGGCGCCACGAGCGGCGACCGGCTGCAGATCGGCGCACTCCAGATCGACCTCGGCGCGCATCAGGTGCGAGTCGACGGCGACCCCGTGGACCTGACGCCGACGGAGTTCAAGCTGCTCCTCACGCTGGCGGAGCGGCGGGGGCGCGTGCAGGGGCGCGCGCACCTGCTCGAGACGGTGTGGGAAGCGGCGCCGGACATCCAGACGCGCACCGTGGACATGCACGTGCAGCGTCTGCGCGCCAAGCTCGGCGTGGCGGGCGACATGATCGAGACGGTGCGCGGCTTCGGCTATCGTCTGCGAGTTCCGCAAGGCCGACCGGCGTGACACTCGCCCGGCGTCTCCTCGCCGGCTCGCTCATCGTGGTGATGGCGCTCGTCGCCGCGATCGTGCTCATCGCGGGCGGCCGCCTGCGTGACCGGCTCGTCGAAGAGAAGCGGGACGAGCTCGCGCGCGTCGGCCGAGCCATCGCACTGCAGTGGCAACCGGGCACCGATCCCGACGTGCTGGCAAACCGCGCCGGTGATGCGCTCGGCTATCGCGTCACGCTGATCGACAGCACGGGCATCGTAGTCGGGGACGCCGAGTTCGGACCCGAAGCGCGACGCCGGCTGGAGAACCATCTCAACCGCCCTGAGATCGTCGAGGCGCGCGCGCGCGGGCTGGGCACATCCCGGCGCCACAGCACGTCGGCCGGCGACGACGAGCTGTACGTCGCGCAGCGGCATCCGCAGGGCTACGTACGAGTGTCGCTCAGCACGCGCCGTCTCGACGAGATCGTGCGAGGGGCGCAACGCGACGTGCTCGTGAGCGGCCTCCTCGCGCTGCTCGGTGCGCTCGCGCTGGCGTCACTGTTCGCACGGAGCATCTCGCAGCCCGTGGTCGAGCTCCGGGACGTCGCACGGGCCATCGCCGCCGGCGATCTTCATCGCCGGCCCGCCCTCTCGGCGCCTGGAGAGGTGGGCGATCTCGCGACGGCGTTGCACCGCATGGCGGAGCAGCTCTCGACACGGCTCGACGCACTCGAGGCCGACGACCAGCTCATGACGGCGGTGCTCGAGTCGCTGGAGGAAGGCATCATCGCGCTCGACGAGCGCGGGATGGTCATTCGCATCAACGAGCGGGCCCGGTCGCTGCTCGGTGTCTCCACGGCACTCCCCTTCCCGCGCGAGATCCTGCCGCGCGATCACTCGTTGCGCGAGGCGATCGAGACGGCCCTCGCCGGCGCGACGACGCCGTCGGCGGAGGTCACGCTGCACGAGCGCACGGTCGCCGTCGCGTCGCGACCGCTGGGCACGGGCGGCGGCGTGGTCACGGTGCTCGATCTCACGATGCTCCGCCGCCTGGAGACGATCAGGCGCGACTTCGTCGCGAACGTGTCGCACGAACTCAAGACGCCGCTGACGGCGGTGAGTGGCTACGCCGAGACGCTGCTCGACGACGGCATCCCCGCCGAGCAGCGGCGTCGGTTCGTGGAGACGATTCACGAGAACGCGACGCGCATGCAGCGGATCGTGGACGACCTGCTGGATCTGTCGCGGATCGAGAGCGGCGGCTGGCGTCCCAAGGTCGCACAGGTCGATGTGGGCGGCGTCGTGCACGACGTGTTCACAGCGATCCAGTCCGCAGCCGCGGCCAAGCAGCTCGGTCTCGTCGCCGCCATTGCGTCGGATGCGACGCACGTGCGCGTCGATCCGACGGCCTTCCGGCAGATCCTCACCAACCTCGTCGAGAATGCGGTGCGGTACACTCGTGAGGGGAGCGTCACGCTGCGCACGCGCAGTAGCGATGAAGGCGTGTGGGTCGACGTGAGCGACACGGGGATCGGCATCGCGGCGGAGCACCTGCCCCGCATCTTCGAGCGCTTCTATCGGGTCGATGCGGGCCGCTCGCGCGCCGAAGGAGGCACCGGACTCGGTCTGGCGATCGTGCGCCATCTGGTCGACGCACATGGCGGCCGCATCGAGGCGACGAGTGCCGTCGGCCGCGGCACGACGGTCAGCGTGCTGCTGCCGGCCTGAGCCCGCCACGGCCGGCCAACCGTTACAGAACCGTCGTCTCGCGTCGCGCTGTCCGTTGCCGCGGCTCACCAGGCGGTCGATCGGAAGCCGGCGCTCACGGAGATGTTTCTAGCTGGCGTGTGATGCGTAGTGGGTGGTGAGTCATGAGTGACTGAAGACGTAGTCACTCACCACTCACCACTCACCACTCACCACTCTCGATACGCCTCGCCTCAGAAATTGATGACGAAGTGCGCGTAGTATCCCTTGCTCTGCCCCGGAGGCGCCGTCGACAAATCGTTGTCGGACGCGAGTGCCTCTTGATAGTCGAGTGCGATCTGCGCCCGCTGCGACACGTCGTAGAACATGCCGCCGACGAGAAAGTGATAGGCGTTCGACGACGACGGCGGGGTGGCGAACCCCGTGGTGCTCACCGTCGGCTTGACGTGGTCGTAGCGTCCCACGAGGCCGAAGGGCGATTTGCCCGTCTCGTTGGAGAATGCGAACGGACGCACGACCGTGAAGCCGGAGAGCAGCTGTCCGGTGGACGTGACTTCGACGCGCGGCGACAGCGCGGTGTTCGCTCCAGTCTCCGCGCCGTCGTGGCGTCGCGCAATCTCGCCGCCGATCACGAGGCGGGGGTCGCGGAGGCCGACGAAGATGCCCGCGCGGCTGCGGTCGAGCGCATTGCCCACTGCGCCCACCTGTCCCACGCCGCCGTTCACGAACGTGCTCGCCGTCGCACCCTTGTAACCCCACGCCGTGATCGTGAAAGTCTGGAGCAACGACGACGCGGGCGAGTTCATCAGGGGCGTCAGCGACAGTCGAACCGCGTAATCCTTGAACCGGTCGCGCTCGCGTGCCGCATAGCCAGGTCCGTTGACAATCGTCGCGTATACCTCGCCCCACTTCTTGGGCAGGGTGATCAGTCCCGCGAGTCCGACGTCGGCCGACGAGAAGAACCCAGCCCGTTCCGACGCGGCCTGCGCGAGATAGCGGGGCCAGAACGTGTCCGTGTGCTCGATCACGACGTTCTGAAGAATGCCGACGCGGCCGGTGACCTGAGCGCCATTCTTCATTCTCGGCGCCTCGTACTGCAGATACGCGTACTTCGCCCGCACCGTGTAGGCGTTGCTCGTCGAGTCCGTGCTCTGGAAGACGTCGGTCGTGACGCGGATGCTCGTCCGGTCTCCCGCCGCGATGCGGAAGGTCAGGTAGGCGCGGTCGATCACGAACGAGTTGTTCGTCTGATTGCG
>DATEOG010000184.1:0-3835 GCA_035274345.1 Gemmatimonadaceae bacterium | reverse complement strand
TCCGTCACCGGCACGATGGGCGCGCCGGTTTCGCGGTCGAGCACGAACAGCTGGCCGGTCTTGGTGGCCTGCAGCACGGCGTCGCGCGGCCGCCCGCCGTACTCCACGGTCACGAGCGCGGGCGGCGATGCGTTGTCGTAGTCCCACACATCGTGATGCACGGTCTGGAACGACCACACGAGCTGCCCCGTCGACGCCCGCAGCGCGGTGATGGAGTTGGCGTAGCGGTTGTCGCCGAGCCGCTCGCCGCCGTAGTAGTCGGTCGCCGCGCTGCCGGTGGGGACGAACACGAGGTCGCGCGCCGGATCGGCAGCGAGCACGGACCACGCGTTCGCGGCGCCGGTGCGATGCGCGTTGGGGCCACGCCACGTGCCGTGCGCGGGATCGGCGGCATCATTCGGCACGGGATGCCACGTCCACCGGAGCGCGCCGGTGCGCACGTCGAACGCGCGCACCTCGCCGGTCGCGCCGTCGACCTGCTGGTTGTCGGCGACGGCCGAGCCGACGACGATCATGCCATTCACGACGACGGGGGGCGAGGTCTGCTCGTACTCCGAGGTCTCGAACGGCGGGTTGCGCAGACCACGTCGCAGATCGACGGTGCCCTTGTCGCCGAAGTCCTGACAGAGCCGGCCAGTCGCGGCGTCCATCGACAGCAGTCGCGCATCGACGATGGCGGCGATGATGCGCATGCGGCACGGCTGCCCCATCGCACGCGACGGATCGAGCCACGCCGACACGCCGCGGCTGGTGTGATCGCCGAAACCGATCGTGCGATCGACCTGCGCGTCGTACACCCACCGCTCGCGCCCCGTCTCCGGATCGAGCGCGATGATGCGGCCGAGTGGCGTGATGAGGTACATCACGCCGTCGACGACGATCGGCGTGGCCTCGAGCGACCGCCGCGGATTCCGCGTCTGTACCTGGGGCCCGGTCTCGCCGGTGTGATACGTCCACGCGACCTGCAGCCGTGCGACGTTGCTGGTGTCGACCTGCGTCAGCGCCGAATGGCGCGAGCCGAAGACGTCCTTGCCGTAGGCGGTCCATTCGCCGGCGGCCGATTGCGGGTTTGCGGACTCGCGCGGGCGCGAGGCACAGGCAACGACGACGGGGAGCGCTACGAGAGCGACAAGGCGCATGTCCGAACGCGTGAGAGGAGGAGACGAAGCTAGCGCTCCATTGCTCCGACTCGCCACTCACTCATCGTCGTTGTGGCCCTATCGCACCGTGTTCGACTCGAATGGATCCTCGCGCGGTGTTCGCGTTGAGCTCCTCGCGCAACGTGGTTTCACGCGGAGGCGCGGAGATGACCGAGAGGCGCGGAGAACGGCCTTCGGGTCGCGTTGCTCGTGGCGGCGCAGGAGCCCTTCATCCACACCCCCGAAAGAAGGACTTTGAGGTCGGCATCCAGCCGTACGCGGCGCCAGGAGCTTGCTCGGTCCTCCGCGCCTCGGCGGGCCGCGGCGTTGGAGCTGGCCTCGGCGCATTGCTCCGCGCCTCCGCGTGAAACTCGGGCGCGACGTGGCCTTTTTCACCCCGTGCGGGAGTGCAGATCCCTCGACTCGCTGCGCTCGCTCGGGATGACAGGGAGTTGCGGACCCCCGGACCAGCGGACGTCCGGACCCCGGAACTCAGACCTGCGTCAGTCGCGAACCCATTCCAGCGAGCCGCCGCCCAGCTTCGCGTAGCTCTGCGACGCTCGATGCGCGCGTGCGCAGCAGCTCGGCCGCCTGTTCGGCCTGACCCGATGCGCGCTGGGCGCCGGCCTCCAGGCCCACGATCCCCGTGGACAGCGTTTCGATGCGCATCGTCTGGGCGCGCGAAACTTCGGCCGTCTCGGCCACGATTCCCGTCACGCGCGCGATGCTCGTCGAGATCGCCCCCAGCGCGTCCGTCGCCTGGATCGCCACGGCGCCGACGTCGCCGACTTCCTGCTCGTTCGTGAGGAGCAGCTGGGCGACCTCGCCCATGTGCGCGCGGACGTCGCCGACGGTGCTCTGGATCTCGCGCGCGGCGCGCTCGCTCTCCCCGGCGAGCTTGCGCACTTCCTCCGCCACGACGGCGAACCCCTTCCCCTGCTCTCCGGCCCGCGCCGCCTCGATGGCCGCGTTGAGGGCGAGGAGGTTGGTCTGGCGCGCGAGACGCGTGATCCGCTCGACGAATCCGCCGATGCGGTCCGACACCTCGTCCAGCGTGCGCACACGCACGGCGCTGGCGCGCACGCGGTCACCGACGCTCACGAGGGTCTGCGAGGCGCGGTCGATCGCGTCGCGGCTCGACGCCGCCGCCGTCGTCAGCTGACCGATCGCCTGCTCCATCGCCTGCGCACGCTCGTGCAGCCGCTCGGCCGCTTCGCGCGCGTCGCGCACCTGACGCGTGCCGTCGAGGGTGAAGTGGCGCTGGTGGTCGAGCTCTGCCTCGAGATCCTCGAGCGTCGCCGAGAAGGTGCGACCGGTCTCCTCGAGATCGGCGACCGATCCGGCGAGCGTGTGCGAGATCGCGGCCGCTTCTTCGGCCTCACGCGACATCGCAATGATCTCCCCCGACGGACGACGCTTACCGGTGCGGGGATCGATCACCTCGTCCGTGTCCGCGGGCATCGCCGCCAGCACCGCGATACCGGCCACTGCGAGGAGCACGACAGCGCCGACCGCTTCCACGCCCGCACCGGGCGGCAAGGCGCCGGCGACGAGGCGCACGACAACCGCGCCGACGTACGCGAGCAGCGAGGCCGCGACGGCGAGCAACGGCGCGCCGCTCCGCGCATGCACGACGATGGCGACCACGAACAGCGCCGCGATCGCTGCCGACGGGACGGCGAGCGCCAGCGCGCCGAGTGCCAGCACGTCGCTCAGCACCACCGTGCGCAACGGCTGGCCGTTTGCGACGAAGCGAGTGAGCGCCACGACGATCAACGCCACGACCACGCCGACCGCGAGCCAGGTGACGTCGCCCGATTCCGTACCGACGATGAGGTGAGGCAGCGCGGCGAGCACGACACCCGCAACGAGCGCGATGCGCGGCGCGACGGCGTACGGGGGCGAGACGGATGGAGCAGTCGACGTGGGCACCACGAGGCTCACCAGAGCGAGGGATCGTGCCGGAAGAGCAGACGGACGCGGAAAGGGCGCTCGCCGACGAACACGGTCTTGTCGAGGTAGATGTCGGCGCCGACGACCTGCGCGGTGACGGTGCGTTGCGCCTTGCCCGGCGACGGCGTGGGGACGAAGGTCAGCGTGCGCCCCTTGCCGGAGTATCGGCCGACGGAGATCTCGTCGCGTGCCGGCGGCATCAGCGGCTTCTCCTTCGTGTCGACCACTTCCTGCGCGTAGCGGTAGCTCAGGGTGTAGCGCCCGTTCGAGTTGAGGCGCAGCACGGCGAGGTCGAGTCGCGCCCAATGCACGAGGCCTTTCACGGCGGGCACCTGGGTGGACCAGGGCAACTTCTGGCCGTTGGCGAGCACCGCGACGTAGGAGCCGGTCGCGAGATCGGGGGTCCGGGAGTCCGGAACACTGATTCGTGGCGCATGCGTCCACGGCGAGCCGGCTTCGCGGGGCCGGTGCGCGGCGGCGAGGAGAGGCAGACCGCCGAGCACGAGCAAAGCGGCGGCAGCGCGTCGAAGCGGAGGAGAGAGTCTGGGCACGACGGGAAAACGGGAGGGGGGCAGCGCCCGTCTCTGGCGCCATCCTTATATGTAGAGACGAGCCGTCCAACAAATCGTTTTGCCCGCTGAGCGATCCGCTCGGGATCGCTGGCGCGGCGGTCGGCGATGCTTGCATTCCACGCCGTTACGGCGCACGTTCGCACTCGGTCCGTCCCCCAATCGACATGCCCG
>DATEOG010000183.1:0-4044 GCA_035274345.1 Gemmatimonadaceae bacterium | reverse complement strand
CCACGCGCTGATCGGCGCCGGCGTCCGACGACTGACCACCGGCGTCCGCGTCGGCCGCGGCTGCGAGCGGTGCCTGCACGTTGGCGCCGACGATCGCGTCCGCTGCCGTCTTCGCCGCCGCGGCCCTCGTGCCCGCGCCCGGCTTGATGCCGAGGAAGCGCTGGGCGAGCTGAGTCGCGATCGGACGCAGCGCGACCGGCAGCTTGTCGATGGCGAAGCGCAGCACGCGCTCCAGGAGCGGATTGACGAGGCCTTTGAGGCGGTTGAGGATGAGCATGTGCGGCAGGGCGATCACACCTGCGACCTTCGTCGCCACCTTCCTCGCGGCGTTGATCGCACCCTTGGCCTTCTTGAGCAGACCGCCGAGGAAGCCCTCGAAGGCAGGGGAGAGCTCGCCTTCCATCGGCGCGAATCCCTCGAACAGCTCATCGACCTCACCGTCCGACATCGCGCTGACGTCGCGCTCGGCGAGCTCCGTCGCGATCCGGTCGATCATCTCGTCGGCGCTCGCACGCAGCGGCTCGAAGTACGTGCGGATCGTGCGCTCCATGGCGAAACGCTCGCGCTCGGGATCGCCGATCTCGCCGCTGAACCCTTCCTCGAGCACGGCACTCGCGTCGTTGACCAGATCCTCGAGCGCCTCAGAGAACTCCTCGTCGTGCAGATCATTCATCAGACTCGCGAACGCCTCGGCGTGCGCGCTCGGACGCGCATCCTCTCCGACGAACTCCCCGGTGAAGGGAGTTTCGATGCTCGTGCTGCGGGGTGCGGGACCGCGTGAGGCGGTGCCGATCGCGCCCGGCACCTCCTGTTCGGCGCTGAACGGCGACTCCGGCTCCCAGGCGAGCGTGGTCACGGCACCGTGATGACCGTTGCCGTTGCGACCGTTGGCGGATGAGATGGAGGGCATCTGAGCCTCGGTGGTAATCAGTGTTGCGGAGGTGCGACGGCGTGCAGAGAGACTCGCCGGATCTCGACGAGCAGCTCGTCGAGCGCCGCTTCACGCAGGTCTCGGCGGTTGTAGATCTCGAGTCGACCGTCCGGCCCGATGACGATGACAGGCACGGCCGTTTCTCCGAACAGCAATTGCTGACACGGAGTTGGAACGCCCATCGACGTGCGAACAGTCACGACGACGTCGAGTGGCTGGCGTTGTGCGAAGCTCGTGACGTCTTCCGCATGGCGAAGCTCCGCGACGATGGAGACGTCCGACTGACCGACGACGGAGCGTCTGACCAGCTCCGCCGTGAGACCCGGAATGCCGGCGAGCACGACACGAATCGCGCCCGCGGAGAGCGTCGCCGCTGACATGAGGCGCATCTTCGCGTGACTGTGTCAGGCGCGAAATGAACCGTTGGCGGGATTTAGGATCTGGCCGGCGGCCTAGATCCTTTCCTGCACCGGCATAGACTCTTTGATCCAGGCCGGACCGCGCGCTCGCGCAGCCGCCTGTCCACGGCGGGGCGCGCGCGTCTTTCGCAGGATGCTGTGCACGTGGTTCTTCACCGTCGACAGCCCGATGCCGAGGCGCTGCGCGATCTCCTTGTTCGAGAGTCCGCCGTCGATGAGGCGCAGGATCTCGCGCTCGCGCGAGGTGAGCGCGGCCGTCACCGCGTCCGGCTCACGTTGCGCGGCGAGTGCCGACACCCGCCGCGCGAGGAGGGCGACCACTCTCGGCGAGCAGGGAAACTCTCCGTGCGCGACGCGCATGATCGTGTCGACGACGTCGTCGATGCTCGCCTCTTGCGAGACGTACCCGGAGACGCCCGCCTCGGCGCAGAGGATCGCGTCGCGCTCTTCATCGCCGACGGCGAAGGCGATGACTCTGGCTTCCGGCGCGACCGAGAGAATTGCGCGCACGACGGCGGGCGTGCGAGCCGACGTCGCTTCGAGCAGCACGACGTCCGGATTGCTCGTCCGCACGAAGGCGAGACCCGCTTCGGTGATCGCCGCGCCGCCGAGAATCTCGATTGCCGTGGACGATGCGAGCTCGCGCACGAGGCCCTCGCGATACAGCCGGACGTCGGCGAGGAGCGCGACTCGCGGTCGGCCCGTCGTGGGGTTCGCGGATGGCCGACCGTCTGCCATGCGTGCGCGCGCGCAGTTGAACGAGAACATCGAGCGCCTGGCGTCCGCCGTCGTCGGCTGGGCAGAAGCAACTCTGATGTCCCTGCGTCAGCTCACGGTGTCGCTGCAGGCAATGCCCATGGTCGTCGGAGCGAAGACCGTCAGCGTCGACCGTGAGGTGGACAGGGGAGACAGTTATACCGATGCCAAGGCTGACGCGTCAAGCTGCACCGCTGCGCACGGCGTGCTCGTCCGCACTATGCGGAATTCTTGCAATTATTGACGTGCGACGCTTTTCGACGTGCGTGCTAACTGCGTGCGGTGAACTGAGCGCGGAACTGCACCCACGCCGACTGCGGCTTCGACTCGGGCGCTGCAGAACGTGCCGGTTCGAATCGGAACTTCGGCAGCACGCTTCGCACGGCCGCGGTGAATAGCTCGTGCTCCGACTGCATCACCTTCATGCTCGACGCGTCCACGCGACCCTTCTCGTTGACGCGGAACTGGACGACGACTTCGCCCTCGACGCGCTGCGCGCGCAGCTCGTCCGGGAACCGGAGCTTCGGCGCAGTGATCAGCACGGGAGCGGTCACGCTTCCTACGTCGTTCCGGGCGGGGATAACGAGACTGCCGCCCGTGGCGATCCGCTCCGAATCGGAATCCGGTTCGCCCTTCGCCGCCGCGCGCACCAGCGAATCCACGCTCGGCAGCGCGACCTTTGGGACGACGAGCTTGCGGAGGCGCTGCAATGCGACGGGGACGTCCGGCATGACGTGCTTCTCCTCGGCCGGCGTCTCTCGACTCTCCGTTGGCAGAGGAGCGCTCTGGGCGACGCGCGGCAGCGCCTCGGGCGTCGACGTCGCGATCGTCGCGAGCGACCCCGCGTTGGATACGGGCGTGACGACGGCGCTGTGTGACGTGACGTCGACCGGTGCAGGGGCATCCTCCGTCTCGCTTCGACCTGCGCTGAAGCCGAAGCCGGCGATGACGACGACCACCACGGCAGCGGCGGATGCGTATCGCGTGGTTCGTCTCCTCGACCAGGTCCGCGTGCGAGGCATCATCGGCGCAAGCGTGGTCACCTGCGACGGCGAGAGCGGTTCGGCTGCATCGTCCATCGTCGAGATGTCGGCCACGGTAGCGACGGCCGGTATCGCGACGAGGGTCGACGGCGTGAGCAGCTGGCGTATCACTCCGATCGCTGGAGTGGCGAAGGCAGCGGCACGAGCCGCGAGTGCCTGCTTCTGGCCGCGTTGCAGATCGGCGATGCGCGCATGAAGCGCGAGCGCAGTGGCGTGCTGCGCTCCGAGCACACGCTCGCGCCGGAGCAGCGCACGTTGCAGATGCACGAGCGCCTCCGCGACGTTCCCGCGAGCGGCACAGGTCTCCGCCAGCTGCTCGAGCGTGACGACGATGGCCATGTGCTCAGGCGCCAGCACTTCCTCGCGAATCTTCAGCGCTTCCCGGTACAGCAGTTCCGCCGCCGCATCGTTCCCGAGCCCGCGCTTCGCGACGGCGAGTCCGGCGAGGGCGGTGGCGACGTCGGGATGACGGTCGCCCTTGGCCCGAGCGATTCGAAGCAGGTGCTCGAGCACCGGCTCGGCCTTCGCGAAGTCCGACTGTCGGATGTGCAGCCGGCTCAACTCGTTGAGCGGAGCGGTGAGTGACGGGTGGTCGGCGCCCAGGTGCCGTTCGCCGACGGCGACCGCTTCGGCGAGGAGTCGCTCCGCTTGCACCGGTCGCCCGAGCTTCTGCTCGAGTGCACCGAAGCGAACGAAGGCGTCCACGTGCTCCTGGTGGAGAGCGGGATCGCTACGTCTCGCCTCGACGTCCGAACTCTTTCGCGGGTACTTCGCGCGCGCGTCATCCATGTATCACACCGTGAGGTGGCCCCCGACCGAAAACCGATCGCGTCCTTGCGATCGCCTTATTCCGGACGAGCCGTCCGGGCCGAGGATACGGGTAGCGAGCACAGCA
>DATEOG010000182.1:0-8328 GCA_035274345.1 Gemmatimonadaceae bacterium | reverse complement strand
CTCGAGCCGCAGACGCACCTCGGCCGCGGGCAACGTCGCGAGGCGTGCGATCGCGTTGCGTGAGACGGTGACCGGCCGACAGGCGAAGACGCGCAGCCAGCGCGCACTCCGGTAGAGCTCTTCCGACAGCTTCGGGAGGTTGATCGCGCCCTCCCAGCCTTCCGCCGTGAGACGACGGACGCTGCCGTCGCGACGAAGCACGGGAATGTCGAGGCCGAGCATCTGCGTCTTCGTCGGGTAGTCGAGGAGCAGCTCGCCCGGCGCGAGCCCGAGATCGTCTGCGATGCGGTCCTCGACGGCGACGACGAGCGCGCGGTCGTCGGCGATCCACTCGCCGCCTTCCGGAGGCAGCTCGGCGGCAGGGCACTCGAAGACGCGCTTGTAGAGCCGCCGCTCGCGCAGCGACGCGAGGAGGGGGCTCGGCGCGCGGCTCTCCAGCTCGTGCAGCAGCCCCTCGTCGGTGTAGGAGGCCAGCGTCTCCGCGGTCAGCGAGCCGGCGCGCAGCGCGCCGTCCACGAGGCGCTTGTACATGGCCGTGGCGCTGCGCACCGCGTGATGCCAGTAGACGTTGCGGTACATCTGGTACTTGGCGAACAGCAGCGACTCGAGCGCCGAGAGTCCCTTCTCGTACACGCCCACCCTCCGGTCGCCGCGCTCGGGATCGGCAACGACGGTGAGCGAATGCAGCAGGCGGTCCACGTCGATGTCGCCGTAGTTCACGCCGCACATGAACGCATCACGCTTGAGGTACTCGATCTTGTCGAGATCGAGCGAGCCAGAGATGAGTCCCTGCAACGGACTGCGGCTTCGTCCGCGGATGAGCGCCATGATGCGCTCGGGCGCGTCGTCGCCGAGCTCGTAGCGGAGCACCTCGGCCACCTCTCCCGTCGTGACGAGGGGACGTGCGACCTCCTCGTGGTGGAGGGCCCCGATCTCCTCGAGCGCGTGCGAGTACGGGTAGTGGCCGATGTCGTGCAGCAACGCGGCGCATCGCACGACGAGCGAGGCATCGGCCTCGAGCTGCTGCGTGTGGCCGCGCTCCTCGAGCAGGCCAAGCGCGCGGCGTGCCAGGTTGTAGGCGCCGAGTGCGTGCTCGAAGCGCGAGTGGCTGGCGCCGGGGTAGACGAGATACGCGAGTCCGAGCTGGCGGACGTAGCGCAGCCGCTGGAACGCACGCGTATCGACCAGCCGGAGCGCCAGCGGGTCGATACGGATGTTGTTCCAGAGCGGATCGCGAATGACCTCGTAGGACATACGCGAAAGGTGTCGGTCGTGGTCGGCGGCTACTAGCCCTTGGGGCCCGCAGCCCGAAGCGATTCTGCCGTCGAGCTGAACTTCTCGAAGTTCGCGCGAAACATCCCGGCGAGCTTGTGCGCCTGCGCGTCGTAACCGGCGGGATCGGGCCACGTGCAGCGCGGGTCGAGCACCTCGGCCGGAACGTCGGGCACCGCGGTCGGCACGGCGAGCCCGAATACCGGATCCTGCCGCGTCGCCACCTGATCCAGCGCGCCGTCGAGGATCGCGTGCACCATCGAGCGCGTGTACGCGATCTTCATCCGCTTGCCCACGCCATACGGGCCACCGCTCCAGCCGGTGTTGACGAGCCAGACGCGGCAGCCGTGGGCGTCGATCAACCGGCCGAGCATCTCGGCGTACTTCGTGGGATGCCACACGAGGAACACCGCTCCGAAGCAGGCGGAGAACGTCGCCGTCGGCTCCTTCACACCGCGCTCCGTTCCGGCCAGCTTCGCCGTGTAGCCGGAGAGGAAGTAGTACATCGCCTGCTCGCGCGAGAGGCGAGCGAGGGGCGGCAGCACGCCGAACGAATCCGCAGCGAGGAAGACGATGTTGGTCGGGTGCCCACCGCGCCCGCTCGGGACGAAGTTCGGGATGTAGTGCAACGGATAGGAGAGCCGCGTGTTCTCCGTGACGCTGCTGTCGGAGAAGCGCGGCCGACGCGTGTCCTGATCCAGTACGACGTTCTCGAGGATCGTCCCGAACATCTGCGTGGTGCGATGGATGTCGGGCTCGCTCTCGGCGGAGAGGTTGATCGCTTTGGCGTAGCACCCGCCTTCGAAGTTGAACACCCCGTCGCTGGCCCATCCGTGCTCGTCGTCGCCGATGAGGGAGCGACGCGGGTCGGCGGAAAGCGTCGTCTTGCCCGTGCCGGACAGCCCGAAAAAGAGCGCCGTGTCTCCGGTCGGACCGATGTTCGCCGAGCAGTGCATCGACAGGACGCCCTGCTTCGGCAGATAGTAGTTCATCACGGTGAACATCGCCTTCTTGAGCTCACCCGCGTAGCGCGTGCCGCCGATGAGAATCATGCGGCGCGCCAGGTCGAGGACGATGAACGTGCCGGTCCGAGTTCCGTGCCGGTCCGGTTCGGCCTGCATCTCGGGCGCGTGGAGCACCGTGAAGTTCGGCGCGAACGACTCGAGCTGGGCGAGCTCCGGGCGGATGAACATGTTCCGCACGAATGCCATGTGCCACGCGCTCGGCGAGACGTAGCGCACGGCGAGCCGGTACTCGGGGTCGGCGCCGCAGAAGAGATCCTGCACGAACAGCTCGTCCTGGGCGCCGAGATACTTCTGCACGTCGGCGAGCAGCGCGTCGAAGTGGGCCGGCTCCATCGGGCGGTTGACGGCGCCCCAATCGATGTCGCCTTCGGTCTCGGGCCGCCGGACGATGAACTTGTCGTCCGGAGAACGACCGGTGTGCGGCGCCGTGACGGTCGCGAGCGGACCCATCTCGGCCAGTTTTCCCTCGCCGCGCCGGACCGCATGCTCGACGAGCCGCGCGACGATGAGGTTGGAGTGGACGGTGCCGCTGGGGCGCAGCCCCTGGGCGTCGAGGCGCGCTTCGGTCATCAGTTTCTCGAAAGTTCGGGCGTCGGCGTGGCCGGAATGGCGGCGAACAGTGGCTCGGAGTGACGCGAGCGCTCCTGCGCGTCGACGACGGCGACGGCGGCCATGTTGACGATGTCCTGCACGTGGGCGCCGCGCTCGAGCACGTGCACCGGCCGGCGCATGCCGAGCAGGATCGGCCCGATCGCGGTCGCGCCGCCGAGCACGTGGACCATCTTGTAGGCGATGTTGCCGGCGGCGAGGTTCGGGAAGACGAGCACGTTCGCCTCCTCCTTGAGGAGACTGAACGGATAGTCGCGCCCGAGGATCTCGGGCGAGAGCGCCGAGTCGGCCTGCATCTCCCCGTCGACGACCATCGCGGGCTCGCGCTCGCGGAGGATGCGTGCGGCCTCGGCCATCTTCTCCGCCTCCTCGGACCGTACCGATCCAAAGTTGGAGAAGGAGAGCATCGCGACGCGCGGTGTGATCCCCATCGTGCGCGCGACGCGCGAGGCGGCGAAGCCGATCTGCGCGAGCTGCTCGGCCGTAGGGTCGAGATTGACGGTCGTGTCGGCACAGAACACGACGTGGTGGTCGGTGACGAGCATGTACATGCCGCTGACGATGCGCGCGGCCGGGTGTGCGCCGATCACCTGCAGTGCGGGCCGGATCGTCTCCGGATAGTGCAGGTTCACGCCCGAGAGCAGCGCGTCGGCATCGCCGCGGGCGACCATGCACGATCCGAAGTAGTTGCCGTTGTAGAGCTGCCGGCGCGCCTCGTCGAGCGAGAGGCCCTTCCGCTGGCGGAGCTGCCACATGAAATGGGCGTACTCGTCGCGCTTGGCCGAGTTGGCCGGGTCCTCGATGGTGACGCCGGTGAGCGAGATCTTGTGCACCGCGGCGGTGTTCTCGATGATCTCGGGATTGCCGAGGAGGATCGGCACCGCGATGCCGTCGTCCACGAGCTGGGCAGCGGCGTGGATGATCTTCGGTTCCTCGCCTTCGGGAAAGACGATGCGTCGCGGATCGCGAATGGCGCGGTTGATCAGACCGCGGACGATGCCCCGGGCGCGTCCCAGCCGCACCTCGAGCTTGTCACGGTAGCCCTCGAGATCGATGAACTCCGTGGCCACGCCGCTCGCCACCGCCGCCCACGCGACCGCCGGTGCGACCGAGAGGAGCACGCGCGGATCGAACGGGAAGGGAATGACGTAGTCCGGGCCGAAATGCACGTTGCGGAGACCGTAGAGTGCCGCAACGGAATCGGGGACGGTCTCCTTCGCCAGCGCGGCGAGCGCGCGCGTGGCGGCCATCTTCATCTCCTCGTTGATCTCCGTGGCGCGCACGTCGAGGGCACCGCGGAAGATGAAGGGGAATCCGAGGACGTTGTTGACCTGGTTGGGATAGTCGCTGCGGCCTGTGGCGATGATGGCGTCCGTACGCACCGACTTCACCTCGTCCGGCGTGATCTCCGGATTCGGATTGGCGAGCGCGAAGATGATCGGACGGTTGGCCATCTGGGCGACCATCTCACGCGTGATCGCACCGGCGACCGAGAGTCCGACGAACACGTCGGCGCCGATGAGCGCGTCGGCGATGGAGCGTGCGCTGGTCTGCCGGACGAAGCGCGCCTTGTAGGGATCCATGTCCCCGTCGCGCCCTTCGTAGATGACACCCGCGCGATCGCACATGAGGATGTTCTCGCGCCGCACACCCAGCCTGACGTAATGCTCGGCGGTCGCGATCGCGGAGGCACCCGCGCCGGAGAACACCACCTTCACCTGGTCGATCTGCTTGCCGACGATCTCGAGCGCGTTGAGGAGCGCGGCGCCGGAGATGATCGCCGTCCCGTGCTGATCGTCGTGGAAGACGGGGATCTTGAGCGTCTTCCTGAGCGTCTCCTCGATGTAGAAGCAGTCGGGTGCCTTGATGTCCTCGAGGTTGATCCCGCCGACGGTGGGCTCGAGGAGCTGGCAGAACTTCACGACATCGTCGGGAGACTCCGAGCCGACCTCGAGGTCGAACACGTCGATGTCGGCGAACTGCTTGAAGAGATTGCCCTTGCCTTCCATGACCGGCTTGCCGGCGAGCGCGCCGATGTTGCCGAGGCCGAGTACCGCGGTGCCGTTGGTGACCACGGCGACGAGGTTTCCGCGCGCGGTATATCGGTAGGCCGCGTCCGGGTCATCCTTGATCGCGAGGCAGGGCTCGGCAACACCCGGCGAGTAGGCGAGGGAAAGGTCGCGCTGATTGGTGAGCGGCTTCGTGGGGACGACGGCGATCTTGCCGGGTCGGCCACGCGCGTGGTATTCGAGGGCGTCGTCGCGTTTGGTCATGGGAGACGATAAAGCTAGTCGAGGGCCTCACCGCACGGGCTAGGGCGATGTACGCGGATCTGCATACCGTATTGGGCGGGGTGGCGGGCAGAGCAATCGCCTGTTGCGCACTGCGCCATGCGCGTTGCGCTATGCGCTCGTTCGTTGCCGAAGTCGAATGCCGGTGTGGTGGCGCATGCGAGGTACGGTGGCGAGCTTCAGCGCGACCCGGCCTCCTACCCGTTCTTGGCTCATGTCTCTCGCGAAGTTCTCCGCGCGCGCGGCGCTCATGCTCGGCCCGTGCCTCGTGCTCTCGGCGCCCTCGCTGCGAGCGCAGACCCCTCACGCGGCCGCCGCGTTCGAGGTTCCCGCCTGGGCGTTTCCAGTGCTCGGCTCAGCGACGATGCCGTCGGCGACGGGGACGGACACGGCCGCCGTCGCGACCGTGCCGACGAGTCGCGCGAAGTTCACGGTGGGGCAAACGCGCAACCGGTTCGACGTGGCCGACTGGAATCCCGCTACCCACCGTACCGCACCGCCGATCGTGATGCACGGGCGGAAGCCCGTGGTGATGGCGTGCGGATTCTGTCATCTGGCCGACGGGCGTGGCCGGCCGGAGAACGCGATGGTCGCCGGCCTGCCTGTCGACTACTTCGTGCAGCAGGTGAAGGACATGCGGACGCGCGCACGGCACAGCGGTTCTCCGGTGCCATTTCCCTCCGCGGTCGCGATGCAACTGATCGCCGACAGCACGACGGACGCTGAGCTCGTGGAGGCGGCGCGCTACTTCGCGAAGGTGAAAGCGCGTCGTGCGTCGCGAGTCGTCGAGTCGGACAGCGTCCCGCGGTTCATGTCGCTCAACGGTCTCTCGACCGTGCTGCCTGGTAGCGGACGTGAGGCGCTCGGTGATCGTCTCGTGGAGGTTGCCGTCGATCTGCGGCGGCACGAGCTCCACGATCCGATGGCGGAGTACGTGGCGTACGTGCCGCGCGGCAGCATCGCGCGGGGCCGCGCGCTGGCGATCGGTGACACGCGTCGTGGCGTGAAGGGTTGCACGAGCTGCCATGGGGCGGAGCTGCGCGGGGTGCAGCTGGTGCCGCCGATCGCGGGGCGCTCACCGTCGTACCTGTTGCGGCAGCTGATCGCTTTCCGCACCGGCGCACGAAATGGGGGGACGAGCGCGCCGATGCGTGAGGTCGCCGCGGCGATGACGATCGACGACATGGTGGCCGCGGCAGCATACGCGGGCTCGCGCGCGCCGTAGCGCCGGACGACCGACCGACTAGACGCTACGGAGTGCCCGCATCCGTCGCGTCGAGAAGGGGCTCGACCTCGCGCTCGTAGCAGGACGGACAGATGCCGTGGCTGAATCTCGTGTCGGTATGCTTGGCGATGTAGGCCTCGACGCTGTGCCAGTAGTTCTCGTCGTCGCGCACGCGTTTGCAGTACGAGCAGATTGGAAGGATGGCCTGCAGCGATCGCACCTCGGCGAGCGCGGACTGCAGCTGCCCCACCAGCCGCTCGCGTTCCTCCTCCGCACGCTTGCGCTCCGTCACGTCGCGCGCCACGGAGTAGATCATGCGTCCGCCCGCGTCGGGGGCAGCGTTCCAGAGGAGCCAGCGGAACGATCCGTCCTTGCAGAGGTAGCGGTTCTCGAACTCCAACGCCTGTCTGCCGCTGCGGACGCGCCCATTCTCTGCGAGCGTCCGCTCGCGATCGTCGGGGTGCACGAACTCGATGAACGGGCGCGACATGAGCTCGGCGCGCGACCAGCCCAAGGTCCGCTCCCAGGCTGGATTCAACCGCTTGAAGTAGCCGTTGAAATCGAGCTGGCAGAGCAGATCGATGTTGATCTCGAAGAACCGATCCTCGAGCTCGGGGTCCGGCATCGCACCTCCGATGGAGGCGCTTCCGAACGTGCGCGCCTCAGCTGCGGTGCTGCATCCAGCGCACTGCCCATGCCACGGCCGCCAGCGCCCCCGACACGGCGATGATCGCCGGACCGGATGGCAGGTCGAACGGCACCGAAAGCGAGAACCCGAGCACCGCGGCGAGCAGCGCGCTACCGATTGAGACGGTGAAGATGGAGCGCATGCTGCGCGCCAGCAGCAACCCAGTCACGGCCGGCAGCACGAGGAAGTCGAACACCAGCAGCACGCCCGCGAACTGCATGGCGAAGGCAATCACGAGCCCCAGTGTGAAGTACAGGAACAGATTCCAGAACGTCACGCGATATCCGAGCGTCCGCGCCGTCTCCCGGTCGAACGAGACGAAGAGGAATTCCTTGTAGAACAGCTTGTGCACGACGAGCACAGGGATGGTGACGGCGAGCAACACGAGAGTGTCCGCGCGTGTGATGCCGAGAATGTTGCCCGACAGGAAGATGTCGTGCGCCTCGCCGCTGGCGGCCTTCGAGATGAGGAGGATGCCCGCGGCGGCGGCCACGGCGTAGCCCACGCCGATCGTGGCGTCGGGGGGAACGCCGGCGCGCTGGCCGCCGCCGAGGCCGAAGAACATCGCGCCGGCCAGGGCGAAGGCGAGCGCAAACGTCGTCGTGTGGCCGGCGAAGCTGCCGATGATGCCGGTTCCGGCGAGAAAGAGCGCGAGGGCGATCCCGGCCGACGACAGCTGCGCGATGGCGGCACCGACGAACACGATCCGCCGGAGGACGACGTAGACGCCCAGCACGGAGCAGGCGAGCGCGATGACGAGCGCCCCGTACAGTGCCTCGCGGAACAGAAGGACCGTACTAAACATCCCGGCCTCCGGCTTTCACGACGGGCATCCCCTCCGGGGCAGTACGCCGCGCGACGACGATCCGATGGCCGTGCATCTCGTCGACGTCGACGGGGATGCCGTACATCTGCGTGAGCGTCTCCTCGTTCATGATGTCGGCGACCTTGCCGATGCGGAATCCGCGCTCGACGACGAGCGCGATGCGGCTCACGTAGTTCGCCACCTCGTTCAGCGCGTGGCTGACCATCAGGACGGTGAGGTTGTCGCGCTCGTGGAGCTCGCGGACCAGGCCGAGGATCTGCGTGGTGGAGACGAGGTCCATGCCGTTCGTCGGCTCGTCGAGGACGAGGACGTTGGGATCGCCGACGAGCGCGCGGGCGATGAGCACCCGCTGCTTCTGACCGCCCGAGAGGGCGTTGAGCTGCTGCTCGGCG
>DATEOG010000181.1:0-2296 GCA_035274345.1 Gemmatimonadaceae bacterium | reverse complement strand
CGTGGAGTGAAGAGCGCGCAGCCGCTCGACGCGTTGATCGGGGGGGACTCCACCCTCGCCTCCGTTGACGAAGCGCTCGTCGACGAAGCGACGAAGGGCTGCGCGATCACCAGCGTTCATCACGCGCACCAGCTCGCGCAGGACCTGCTCGCCCTCGGACGTCGAGGTGGCCGATTGCTGCGAGCGCGCCGTCATCGGGAGCGCGATGGACAGACAGGCAAGCAGAGCGACGTGTACGGGTGCGCGCATGAGCGGGGTCTCGGCGGATCTGCGAGGGGGGAATCGGGCGGCGATGGCAGCATGGAATGATGCACCTCGTCGGACACGACCCGCTTGATCAGGGTTGCTCCCCCCGACCCTGGTTCAGCCGACGATCGGGATGCGGACGATTCGCGGATCGGTGAAGACGTCGAGCTCGTCGCGACTCGTGCTTGAGAACTCGGAGACGATCGCCCCCTCCTCGCCCGCCTGGAACCAGTGCAGCGTATCGGGCGGAATCGTGTACTGCTCGCCGGGCCGGAGCACGAGCTCGTGGAGCACGGAGTAGTACCTCTCGCTTCCCGTCGGTGGACGCGCGGTGCTCGTCGTCGTCGCTGGTCCCTCGACGAAGAGATGCACCGTGCCCCACCGGCAGCGAAACGTCTCCATCTTGCCCGGCTGCCCGCCGAACGGCGGATGTCGATGCTCGGGACAGGTCTGCCGCGGAAAGAGCATCAGCTCCTTCGCGCAGTAGCGGTCGGTGTTCACGTAGGTGATGAGCTGCAGCCCGGTGCGCGCGAGATCCGCGAGGCCGAAGTCGGCCACCTCGATGCGCTCCAGCTCATCCGGTGTGATCGTCAGCCCGGCGTGCGCCAGCATGTCGGCGGCGCGACGGCGGGCGTGATCTACTTCGGACTTGGTGAGCATCGATGCTCCGGTAAAGACTCAGTCCCGCTCTGTCCGCGCGCGAGCGAACACCGCCGCCATCTCCGGATCTGCCGCCGCGGACGCATGTTCGGCGAGCGGCGTGCCGTCGCGGTCCACCGCCGAGGCGAGCGCCGGATGCCGCGTCACCAGTCGCGTCACCAGCTCGACGTCCCCGCGCTGGATCGCGAACAGCGCGTTCTCGATCTCGACGCCGAGCAGCGCGCCCCGCTCTCGCAGATACTCGATCGCCCAGCCTGCGGGCGTCGCGCCGAACCGGTCGTCGCGTGCGTTGATCTCCGCTCCCGACGCAAGCAGCAGCTCGGCGATCGCGCGCTGCCCATGGAACGCCGCGACGTGCAGCGCGGTCGCGCCAGTCGCGTCGCGCGCGTGGACGAGCCGCGGCGCGGCGGCCACCATGGCGCGCACGACCTCGACGTCGCCGCGCTCGATTTCGGAGAAGAACGCCTGGACGTCGTTCATCAGCTCGCGGTGCTGAGATCGACGAGATCCGACACGGTGATCTCGGCGACGTCTTTCCATTTCGACGCCCAGCCCTGGACGAGCCGCCGCTCCGCCTCGGTGGCCTGGCTGCCCTCGCGACTGACGACGAACAGCTGCTGCCGCCGCCCACCGCCGCTCGCCTCGAGTCCCTGCGCCCCGAGCAGCTCGGTCAGCGACTGCGACACCACCTCGGCCTGCGATTCCTCCGCCTCCGCGCGGAGATCGACGAGCACGGTGAAACCGAGGATCGGACAGGGCGCGCTCATCAGGAGCATCCCTCCACGTACTCCACCGCCGGACGACGGCCGGCCCGGTATCGCGTGACTCGCCCCTTCGACGTCTCGAAGACGATCGCGAGGCTGCTGTCGCCGACGGTGTTCACCGTGAGGTATTTCCCGTCCTCGTACTTGTGCGGCGTCACCGTCACACGCCCCGCATACAGGCTCTGAATGCGTTGCTCGCTGTCGCCGACGCGCGCGCCCGCCGCCGTCGCCACATTCGCGCTGTCCACCTCGATGCGCGCGATGCGCCCCTGGTCGAGCATCACGCGCACTCCGGAAGGCGCGGCGCGCCACTTCGCATAGTCGCATCCGGCCGAGTCGTACTCCGCCGGCACGACGAGCGCACTGCCAAGCGCCGTCTTCGCTTCGGCGATCGTCATGCCGGTGCGGACCGGGCCGAGCCCGTGCTCGGTGACCGCGGTGTCGGTTTCAGGCATCGCCGCCGACGGCGTCGCCGGAATCGTGTGTGGCACACCCGCGCTGTCGGTCGGCGAGGCATGCTCGGAGCCATTCGTGCACGCGACCGCGATGGCGAGAGCTAGTGCTGTCACGGTACGCGGCCGGATGATCATGGTCGTGTTGCTCCGCAAGGGTGCAGATCCCTCGAC
>DATEOG010000180.1:0-9459 GCA_035274345.1 Gemmatimonadaceae bacterium | reverse complement strand
CGTGTCCGTCGTCAGTGCGATTGCAGGATACGCGCGACGGTTGCGCATGTAGCGCACCACGTACTCGGTAGCCATGTGCTGGGCGTCCGCCGCACTGCCGCCGTTGCCGCAGAAGAAGAGCGTGCCGCCGCGCTGCACCGTCTCCTGCACCATGCGGTGCGCTCGCTCGAGGTCGGGACCGAGCTCGGTCGCGACGCGTTCTGCCGTCGCGGCGAGGTCGCGCAGGGCGTCGGTGAACGGTGAGGACATCGCGTGAGTTGCGAAGGGAGAAGGCAGGCCGCGCTCAGCGGCCGAGAAAGAGCTCGCGGAATCGCGAGAAGATACCCGTCGCGGCCGGCAGCGGCGGTACGGGCGCCATCGGCTCGCCGTCGAGCAGCCGGCGCGCGTTCGTGCGCGTGAGCAGGTCCGCGTGCTCGGGGGTCGAGACCTCGAGCAGCCACTTCCGCGCCGTGGCCAGCGTGCGCGTGTCGCCGTGGTTGTCGCTTGCAAACAGATCCACGAGTCCCAGCTCGAGGAGCTGTCGTGAGACCTTCGCGATTCGTCCTTTGCCAAGCAGGCCCGCAGTGTCCATCTGGATGACCGCGCCGGCCTGCCTCCACGTGTGTACCTTGGCGACCGAGCATCCCCAGTAGCGCTCCGGATGCGCGAGCACGGGGACCACCCCCGAGCTGCGAATGCGGTACAACTCCTCCCCGCCCTGCTCCGGAACTCCCGACAATGGAAACTCGACGAGCACCGCGTTCGACTCGCCGAGCGAGAAACGCCGCGAGCGCAGATCTCGGCGTGGCTCGTCGAGCATGATCTCCCAGCCCAGGCGAAGCTCGGGGCTCTCCGGAGCGCGCTGCCGCAGCTCGCCGAGTATCTCGAGGTTTCGCTCGTACGGCGCGTCTGCCAGCCGCGACACGTTGAGGTGCGGGGTGAGCACGACGCATTCGACCCCCTCGGCCGCGAACCGCTGCAGCACTTCGACAGACTGCTCGAACGAGCGCGAGCCGTCGTCCACACCAGGGAGGAGATGCGAGTGGACGTCGATCATCGCGTGCAGGTGGTCACGCGGTGCGCCGCCCGGGCGTGGCACCCAGCGCGGCGATGCGTGCCATCGCCTCGGCAGCGCGACCCGAGAGCTCCGTGGGGCGCTCGCTCGCCGCTTCGAACGCATAGGTGACCAACGCGTCGGCGGCGAGGAGATCGAGCGCCGACCCGCGTGACGTCGCGTCCTCGACAAGCAGCGTCCCAACGAGCCGCTCCCCTGCCGCGAGCATCGCCTCAGCGACGTCGTCGACGTCAGCAAGGAGATCGCGGCCGAGCGCCGCGTCGATCCGTGCTCGCAGCGCCGCCGGCGGCAGCGGGCGGCGCGAGTCGAGCCACCGCACGAGGATCATGCGCTCGCGAGCAGCGCAGCGACGACCTTCGGCGCCTCGTTCAGTGCAGCCTGCATGCGATCGGCATCGGGAATGCCGGCCTGCGCCATGTGTGGCTTGCCGCCGCCCCGGCCACCCGCCAGCGCCGCCACGTCGCGAACGATGGCGTCCGCTCGCAAGCCCTTCGCGCGCAGGTCGTCCGTCACGACCGCGAGCAGCGAGCCCTTTCCGTCGCTCAACCGCGCCGCGAGCAGGCCGACGCCGCTGGACAGCTGTTCGCGAAGCGCATCGCCGAGCCCCTGCAGCGACTTGGCGTCGTCGACGCGCACTTCGCCCATGACGAGCCGCGCGCCGTTGCCGCCGAGGGGCGTCGCGGCGGCGATCAGCTTCTGCAGCTCGTCGCCTCCGCCGCGCAACGCTTCCTCGAGCTTCCTCTCGAGGGCGCGCCGCTCGTCGGCGAGCTGCTGCACCCGGCGCTCGACCGCGTCGGCCGGCGTGCGCAGCGTCTCCGCCACCCGAGCCAGCACGCGCTCGCGCTCGCGCATCATCGCGAACGCCCCAGGACCGGTCAGCGCCTCGATCCGGCGCACGCCGCTCGCGACGCCCGTCTCCGCGAGAATGCGGAACAGTCCGATCTCGGACGTGTTGCGTACGTGCGTGCCGCCGCAGAGCTCCATCGACACCTCGGGGACATCCACGACGCGAACCACATCGCCGTACTTCTCGCCGAACAGCGCCATCGCGCCTCGTGCTCGCGCCTCCGGGTACGACATCTCCGTCCACACGACCGGCCGCGCACGCCAGATCTCCCGATTCACGATCGCCTCGACCTCCGCCAGCTTCTCCGGCGGCACTGGACCATGGTGCGTGAAGTCGAAGCGCAGGCGATCGGGCGCGACGAGCGATCCCGCCTGGTGCACGGCGTCCCCGAGCGTATTTCGAAGCGCAGCGTGGAGCAGATGAGTCGCCGTGTGATTGCGCTCCGTGTCTCTCCGCCGTTCGCTCGGCACACGCGCGAGCGCACGTCCCCAATGGAACTCACCCGTCAGGCGACCCATTGCCGCGGAGCGACCCTCGATCTTGCGCACGCCGTCCACGTCGATCCGCCAACCATCGCCCACGATCTCGCCTTCGTCGGAGATCTGTCCGCCCGACTCGGCGTAGAACGGCGATTCTTTCAGCAGCACCGCGACACGTCCGCCGTCCATCCGGCGCAGCGCGACGACGTCCGTCTCCACCTCGACCGTGTCGTAGCCGACGAACGAGGACTCCGAGCGCGACGCGCCGGCGCGCTCCCAGCTCGCGAGCTCTCCGAGGGCATCGGCCTCGACGCCAATCTTGCGCGCCTTCCGCTCGTCCTTCGAGCGTGTGCGCTGCTCGGAGAGCGACTGCTCGAACCCTGCGATGTCCACGGTGTAGCCGCGCTCCTGCGCCATCAGCTCCGTCAGATCGATCGGGAAGCCGAAGGTGTCGTAGAGACGGAACGCGTCCTCGCCGCTGATCGTACCCTTGTCCGTGGCTTCCGCCGGTGCGAGCTGCTCGAACCGGGCGAGCCCACCTTCGATCGTCGCGAGAAAGGCCTGCTCCTCGACGCGCGTCGTCTGCAGCAGATGCTCGGCGCGCTGCCGAAGCTCCGGATAGACGTCGCCCATCGTGTCGATCACGGTCTGCACGACGTGCACGAGCGTCGGCTCGCGACGGCCGAGGAGATACGCGTGCCGAACGGCGCGCCGCAGGATGCGCCGCAGCACGTAGCCCCGCCCTTCGTTCGACGGGAACACTCCGTCGGCCAGCAGGAACGCGACCGCGCGTGCATGATCGGCGAGCACGCGGAACGACGCCGGATCCACGGCATTGGGGACGACGTCCGCACCGCCGGCGCCGCCGGCGATCTTGACGCCGGTACGATGCTCGTCGCTCTCGCGCCCCCAGTACGCGAACCCGACCGTGTCTTCCACCGAGCGGATGAGCGGCGCGAACAGATCGGCGTGGAAGTTGTTCGTCACACCCTGCTTCACCGCGGCGATGCGCTCGAGCCCCGCGCCCGTGTCCACCGACGGCTTCGGCAGCGGGACGAGTGAGCCGTCCGGCTGCCGGTCGAACTGCATGAACACGAGATTCCAGATCTCGAGGAAGCGCCCGGCTTCCGCGCCTTCCACGAAGGCGTCGTGCGAGAAGTCGCCGCGCTCGAGCTCGACCCACTCCCCCGACGCGCCCGTCGGAAAGCGGAAATCGCGTGCGACGTGCGCGAGGTCCACGTAGATCTCGGTACACGGTCCGCACGGGCCCGTGTCGGCCATCTGCCAGAAGTTGTCCTTGTCGCCCAGCCGATAGATCCGAGAAGCCGGCAGGCCGGCGATCTCCTCCCACAGCGCGAACGCTTCGTCATCCGAGTGGTGCACGGTGACGCGGAGCAGCGCGGGATCGATCGCCAATTCCTTCGTGACGAGCTCCCAGGCGAAGCGAATCGCGTCGCGCTTGAAGTAGTCGCCGAAGGAGAAGTTGCCCAGCATCTCGAAGAACGTGTGATGCCGAGCGGTGTGACCGACCTGCTCGAGATCGTTGTGCTTCCCGCCGGCGCGCACGCACTTCTGCGACGTCGTCGCCCGACGTTTGCCGTCGGGGGCGTCTTCCATGCCGAGGAACACCTTCTTGAACTGGACCATCCCGGCGTTCACGAACAGCAACGTCGGATCATCCGCCGGCACGAGCGCAGAGCTCGGACGGATCACGTGCTGCTGGCGCGCGAAGTAGTCGAGGAAACGGCGACGAATCTCTGAGGCGAGCATAGAGTGGGAATATACCTCCCTGAAGCGGACGAGGGAGTTGCCGCGCCTCCGTGCGGGTCGTGACATTGCGGCGTGACCGGCTCGTCCACTCCACACGCGATCGTCGACTTTCCCTCCGACCCCGGTCGCGCGACTCGGCTCACCTTTACCGAGCCGCTCGCCGTCTGCCGCGCCAACTCGATCGATCGCGTCGTCGCGGTGCTCGACGAAGCCGACCGCGCCGCCCACCACGGTCGGTGGGTCGTCGGATTCGTCTCGTTCGAGGCGGCTGCAGCATTCGACCCCGCGTTCGAGCGTCCGCACGCCCCCTCGCTCCCGCTCGCCTGGTTCGCCGAATTCGCTGCCCCTGATGCACCGTCGGATGATGGCGGCGCATCGCTGCACGGAGATGAGACGGGGCCGGCCGAGCTGACTCCGGCATCGCCGGTCTCCGAGGTGCAGTATGCGGAGGCCGTTCGGCGCATTCACGCGTACATCGACGCGGGCGACGTCTATCAGGTGAACCTCACCGTCCCGTTCACCGCGCCGCAGCGCACCTCGCCACGCGCCATCTACGAGCGCATGCGCCGGGCACAGGGAGGTGCGTATTCCTGCCTGATCGACATCGGCGACGCATGCATCCTCACCGCCTCACCCGAGCTCTTCTTCGAGCGGCGCGCCGACCGCATTCACTCCCGCCCGATGAAGGGGACGGCGCCGCGTGGCCTGCATCCTTTGGCCGACGCCGCAGCGCGCCATCGGCTCCTCCAGTCCGAGAAGGAGCGCGCGGAGAACGTCATGATCGTCGACGTGGTGCGGAACGACCTGGGGCGAATCGCGAACATTGGAACGGTGCACGTCGACGCACTCTGCCACGCGGAGCGGTACCCCTCGGTGTGGCAGCTGACCTCCACCGTCGGCGCCGAGCTTCGGCGCGGCGTGTCGCTCGCCGAAGTGTTCGGCGCGCTCTTTCCACCGGCATCGGTCACAGGCGCCCCGAAGATCCGCGCGACGTCGATCATTCACGAGCTCGAGACGGCACCGCGAGAGATCTACTGCGGCGCCATTGGAATCGTGCGTCCCGGCGGCGACGCGACATTCAATGTCGCCATTCGCACCGCGTGGACTGCGGCCGACAGTGGACTGCTTCACCTGAACGCCGGCGGCGGCATCACCGCCGATTCGACGGCGATCGGTGAGCTGCGCGAAGTCGGAGCGAAGATTGTCGCCTTCACACAGCCGATCGATCCACCGGCACTCTTCGAGACGATGCGTGTGGAGCGCGGAGTCGTCGTCCGCCTCGACCGACATCTGTCTCGCCTGGAAGCGTCCGCCGGGTACTTCGGCCTGCCGTTCGACCGCGCGTCGGCGCGGCGCGTGCTCGATGAAACGATCGCGTCCTCGGAGCGCGCCGACCTGATGCGCGCGCGACTCGACCTCTCACCGAACGGTGCGTTGACCGCCCTTGCCCGGCCGCACGATCCAGCGCTGCCACCCGGTGGCGCGCGAGTCGTGCTCGCGCGATCGCCGGTGCACCGCGGGGACGTGCGCCTTTATCACAAGTGTGCCGATCGCTCATGCTACGAGGCCGCGATGGCGTCGGCGCCCGGCATGTTCGACGTGCTGCTCTGGAACGCCGACAGACAGGCCACGGAGCTGACACGGGGCAATCTGGTCGTCGAGCTCGGAGGCCGACGGCTCACACCGCCGCTGGATTGCGGGCTCCTGGGCGGGATCCTTCGCGGAGAGCTGCTCGAGCGGGGTGAGATCGAGGAGAGCGAACTCGATCTGGATGATGTGCGTCGCGCCGAGCGACTCTGGTTCGTGAATGCGCTGCGCGGCTGGGTACCGATCACGCTGGCCGATCCCGACCCCGGCATGAGCGACGAACGGCGAGACTAGTCGTCGTCCACTTCGCCGTCGTCCGTCGTGGCTGCGTCGTCCGATCCATGAGCGGCACCGAGCGACGAGCCGATCGCCGACAGCACGCTTCGGATGTCGTCGATCTCGTAGCCTCGGCGAGCCAGAAATCCGTACAGCCGCCGCCGTTGAACGACCGGGTCGAGGCCTGTCAGCGACCGGAGCTTCTTTCGGGCTGCCTGTTCGACGATCGCCCGCTGGTCGACCCCCTCCTCCTCGATCACGGTGTCGATCGCCTCGTCGGTCAGGGAGCGGGACACGCCCTTGCGCGCCAGCTCCTGCTGGACCCGACGCCGCGACTGCTTGCCGTCCACGACTTTCGCGCGGGCGAACGAGCGTGCGAAAGCGGCGTCGTCGAGCAGGCCCTGCTCCATGAGGCGCTCGATCGCCCAGTCGACGTGTGGCTTTTCCTCCCCCTTCCGCTGGAGGGAGCGCGCGAGGTCGCTCGACGAGCGTGCGCGAAAGGCGAGCAGGTTCAGGGCACGGTCGTAGGCGCGGAGCCTCCTGGCCTCCAGCGCAATCTGCTCCTCCAGACCCGCCACCGAGCGGCCGATCGACAGGCGAAGACGCTCGATCGCCTCGAGCGTGAGAACGGCGATCTCACGACCGTCCACGAGCACAGCGAAACGCCCGGCCGGACGGGTCGCGGGGACGATGCCGCTGATCACGGACATGCTGCCTCCGGTGTGGTGGTGCTCGGCAGTCGTGGCGATCGGACGCCACAATCGGGCGCCCCGCTTCTGGGCCGAAGATGGCAGCCGGGCATCCCCTCGGCCGGCGAGGTCACGACGGGTGCGCTCGCCACCGCGAGACCCCGAAGTGACTGCAGGGCAAAGAAGAAGGCCGGGGAGCGTCTCCTGTCACGGTGGGGATTCCGGGCCCCATCGCTTCCAGAAAGCGACTCCCCGGCCTCGATCTGCCGGTCTGCCCGCTCGAAGCGGGACTAGAACTTCTCGCATTTGCGGTGCCAGAGCAGACGGGCTCCGACCCGGTCGATCACTCGGTGTTTATTCGGCCTCTTCGGCTTCCGGAGCCACCTGATCGGCGCCGATTCCGAGGACGCCCTTCACCTGCTCCTCGATCTCGGCCATGATCGCCGGGTTGTCCTTCAGGTACATCTTCGCGTTCTCCCGGCCCTGGCCGATCTTCTGGCCCTTGTAGCTGTACCACGCCCCCGACTTCTCGATGATGTTCGCCTCGGAGCCGATGTCGACGAGGAGCGAGGTGTGGCTGATCCCCTCGGCGTACATGATGTCGAACTCCGCCTGCTTGAACGGCGGCGCGACCTTGTTCTTCACGACCTTCACGCGGACGTGCGAGCCGACGACGTCCTCCTTCTCCTTCACGGGCCCGATGCGGCGGATGTCGAGGCGCACCGACGCGTAGAACTTGAGCGCCTTGCCACCCGTCGTCGTTTCGGGATTGCCGAACATGACGCCGATCTTCTCGCGCAGCTGGTTGATGAAGATCACGATGGTCTTCGAGCGCGCGATGGCGCCGGTCAGCTTTCGGAGCGCCTGACTCATGAGACGCGCCTGCAGACCGACGTGGCTGTCGCCCATGTCGCCCTCGATCTCGGCCTTCGGCACCAGCGCGGCGACGGAGTCGATGACGACGATGTCCACCGCGCCGGAGCGCACGAGGATCTCGCAGATCTCCAGCGCCTGCTCACCCGTGTCGGGCTGCGAGATCAGCAGCGACTCGACGTCGACACCCAGCTTGCGTGCGTACTCCGTGTCGAGCGCGTGCTCCGCGTCGATGAAAGCGGCCACGCCACCCATCTTCTGTGCATTCGCCACGACGTGGAGGCAGAGCGTAGTCTTGCCGCTCGACTCCGGACCGTAGATCTCCGTGACTCGGCCACGCGGGATCCCGCCGACGCCGATGGCGGCGTCCAGATTGATCGCACCGGTGGGCACTGCCTCGACCCGTACCTTCTCCTTCTCGTCCATCCGCATGATCGAGCCCTTGCCACAGCTCTTCTCGATCTGCGCAATCGCGAGGTTCAGCGCCTTCTTCTTGTCGTCTGCAATCGTGGACACAGCCATTCGTCTACATCCTCTCGTTTGTCGTGGATTCCTCTGGCCACGCGGACATAAGCGTACCGGAAAAGCAGGCGACCCGATACCCGAACAAAGTACGAAGACCGGGACCCGAAATCAAGCCGAAAGGTGGAGCGGAAACGCGTCCTCGACATGGCGGATTCGAACGCGCTCGCCCTCGACCAGAACCCCCACCACATCGAACCGGTACGCATCGTCCGATCGACCGTGGCGGGAGACCCAGACCCGCGCCGAGCGCCCCAACTCCTTCTGTTTCCGCCAGTTGACCGCTTCGACGGGACCGCCGAACCGATCCCCGCGTCGAGCCTTGACCTCGACGAACGCGACCACCCCGTCCCGCTCGACCACCAGATCGATGTCGCGATGCCCGGAACGGAACCGGCGCTGGACGACGCGCCATCCTCGCTCCCTGAGCCATCGCTCCGCGATCCGCTCCCCCAGCTCGCCGAATGACTGCCTGGCCGCTGACATGGGAGGCATTCTACGGAGCGTCGCCTGGCGGGCGGCACCACGGCAATGCGAGGTGTAGCGAATGATTGCGGGGATCGGCACTGCAGTACCGAGTACGACGGACGTAGAGAGTACCCGGTATCGGTCACTGGCTCCCGGATGCACTCGGGATCGCCGCCGTCACGGACTTCAGAGCTCCGAGACTACGCGCCCCGCGCTCGTCACTTGCTCCGTTCTCACCACCATCCGCCGCGACTTGTCCACCCACAGCCGCTCCTCCATCACGCCCGCGCGCAGCACCACCACCCAGCAGTCGACGTCGCCGGATGCGGTTCGGATGCGCTCCTCGCGCTCCACAACGAGCTCCGCGGGGAGCGCGCGCGGGGTGCCCATGTCGACCAGCACGAGCGACGCGGCGGCGCGATAGCCCGAACGAAGTGGCAGCATCTCCAGAATCCGCTCGGTCATCCCCGGCGTCACGAGCACGCCGGGCAGCAGCGGAGCGGCGAAGGAAGAACGGCCCGCATAATTCTGGAGCGCGCCGAAGATCGAGTCGTGTGCGAACGATGCCCCGAGCTGCGAGCGATCGATCGTGGCGACCCACCGCACCGGCGTGAGCTCCGCTCGGGTGAGCCAGAGCGAGTCCGTCGTTGGGACGGCGCTCCCCGTCCGGTGTTCGGCGATCAGCCAGGTCGGTATGCCGCCGAGCTGTGTCTCCGTCACCTCGATCGTGCGCACGCCGAGCGAGCTGGGGCCGCTGTCGCGAAGCAGCGAGAGCCGGTAGCTCGTGGCACCCGTGCGCATGGGCGTGCCGGCGGGAGGTTGGAACGGGTAGACGGAATCTGTCGCGGCAGAAGGCGCGACGACGCCGGGAGGTGTGCTCGCCGCGTCCTGCGC
>DATEOG010000179.1:0-6078 GCA_035274345.1 Gemmatimonadaceae bacterium | reverse complement strand
CCCGCACGGGCCATCAGCCGCGCGCGGATCCGGTCGCGTTGCGCGCCGAGCATCGGGACCGGCGTGGCGGCGTACGCGAGCTCGCTCGCCGTGCGTTCCAGCGCGGCGAGCTCGCTCTGGCACGTCGCACAGGTCACGACGTGCGCCATCACCGCGTCGCGCTCCGACGCATCGAGTGCGTCGAGCGCGAGCGCTTCGAGCGCCTCGCGTGCCTGTTCGTGCGTCATGCCGTCGCTCACGTTGATCTCCCTCCTCCTACATCGCTGCCGAGCACCTGGAGCTGGCTGCGCAGCTTCTGCATCGCCAATCGCATCCTCGTCTTTACCGTCCCGAGCGGCTGTCCGGTCCGTTCGGCGATCTCCGACTGGCTCAACCCGCCGAAGTAGCCGAGCTCCAACGCCTCCCGTTGCTCGGCCGGCAGTTCCGCGAGCGCGGCGGCCACGATCCGTCGTCGCTCCGACGCTTCGGCGTCCAGTCCCGGATCACCCTCCGCCGCCTGCTGCACGGTGACCTGGCCGTCGTCACCCTCGAGCGGCTCCTCGCGTCGGCGGCGCAGCGCGCGCACTCGATCCAGCGCTCGGCTGCGCGCGATGGTGAGTAGCCACGTCTGCACGGCGCCGCGCGAGCGGTCGAACCGCGAAGCCTGGCGCCACGCCTGCCAGAACGTCTCTTCCACCACGTCCTCGACGTCGTCGGGCTGCCGCAGCATCCGGGACACGACGCCGTGGACGACGGCCTGCCACCGATCGTACAGAACGCCGAGCGCCTGATCGTCCCCGTCCGCCATCCGCCGCACCAGTGCCTCGTCGTCCGATTCCACGGCACGCCCCATCTCCGGCTCTGCCCCGACCGGCGCGGCATTGCCCTGACTGAGGTACGGCTGCGGAGTGGACGGCGGATTCATACGCAGGTGAATGTACGCTGAACTGCGCTGCGCGCGATGCGCATTGCGCGGCTATTCTGCTTCGATGATCGAGCGCGACACACCGGCGGACGTCGGAGCCATCCCATCTCACGACGCCTACGCGGCGCTGCGTCACCGCGATTTCCGGTGGTTCATCGTGAGTCTGTTCACGATGGTCGTCGGCTCGCAGGCTCAGGCGGTCGTCGTCGGTTGGCAGGTATATGCCCTCACGCGCGACCCGCTCTCACTCGGCCTCATCGGGCTCGCCGAGGCGATGCCTTTTATCGGCATCGCACTCCCCGCCGGGTATCTCGCCGACCGCCGCAACCGCCGCGCGATCAGCGTCGCCATGCTGTTCGTCCTCGCTCTCTGCTCCGCCGCGCTCGTCGCGCTCAGCGCAACGCCCGGTCTGCTCGCGCGCGTCGGCGTCGTTCCCGTGTACGCCATCATCTTCGTCACGGGTGTCGCCCGCGGCATCCTGCAGCCGGCCCGTCAGGCGCTCGGCGCGGACATCATCCCGCGCACCATGTATCGAAACGCCATCGCCTGGCGCAGCAGCACGTGGCAGACCGCCTCCGTGCTCGGTCCGGCCCTCGGCGGGCTGCTCTACGGCTTTGCCGGCGCCGTGGCTGCGTATGGAGTGGCCGCACTGCTCACGCTCGTCGCGCTCGGGGCCTTCCTCATGGTGCGCTACACGCCCGAGCCGCGCTCACTGACGGGCACGTCGATGTTCGAAGAGCTGCTCTCGGGCCTGCGCTTCGTGAAGAGCGAGCACGCCATCCTTGCCGCCCTCTCGCTCGATCTCTTCTCCGTCTTCCTCGGCGGCGCCGAGGCGCTGCTGCCGGTGTTCGCCTCCGAGATCCTCCACGTGGGACCACAGGGCCTGGGGCTGCTCCGCGCTGCCCCCGCCGCGGGCGCCGTCACGATGGGGATCTTCATCGCGCACCGTCCGCCCTTCCGGCGCGCCGGCCGCACGATGCTCCTCGCGGTGGCCGTCTTCGCGCTCGCCATCATCGGCTTCGGACTGTCACGCAACTTCTACCTCTCGCTCGCGCTCCTTGCGCTGAGCGGAATGGCCGATAACGTGAGCGTCGTCATCCGGTCCACGCTCATCCAGCTGCTGACGCCTCCTCAGATGCTGGGACGCGTCTCCGCCGTGAACTCCATCTTCATCGGGTCGTCGAACGAGCTCGGTGCCTTCGAATCGGGGGTCGCCGCCCGACTTCTTGGCGCCGTGCCGGCCGTGGTGCTCGGCGGGACTGCCGCCCTTGCCGTGGTCGGATTGACTGCTCGTCTGGTCCCACGTCTCCGCACGCTGGGGCGAATTGGCTGATTGTGTTGCGTTTTGTGCTATTTTGACTGATTCTGCTGCGCATTCTGCACTTTTCAGCGTAAATCCTTGCTTTGTTAGACCAATTGTGGCTACATTGGTCACCACTTCGTGCAATTTGTGCATTCCAGCCGACCATTCCCCAGCCCGCTCCCATGACCGCCCCCGCCCATCCATCGCGTAAGTCCTCGTTGCGTGACATGGTCTCGCGCATCCCCAAGTCGTCGAGCAACAACGGCGACGGACCTGGGCATCTGCCGACCTCGGCCTACTTCGGCATCAATACCTTCGGCGCGCGTCAGATGCGCGACAAGCTGCCGAAGGACGTGTACGCCAAGCTCGTCGCGGCCATCCGGCACGGAAAGAAGCTCGATCTCGAGATCGCACCGACGGTCGCGCAGGTCATCAAGGAATGGGCGATCAGCCGCGGCGTGACACACTTCACGCACTGGTTCCAGCCGCAGACCGGCCTCACGGCCGAGAAGCACGACGCCTTCCTCAACTTCGACGACGACCGGCAGCCGCTCGAGTCGTTCACCGGCTCGCAGCTCATTCAGAGCGAGCCCGATGCGTCCAGCTTCCCGTCGGGCGGTCTCCGTGCGACGTGGGAAGCGCGCGGCTACACGGCGTGGAACCCGGCCAGCCCGGTGTTCATCGTCGAGACGGGCGGCACGCGCACGCTGTGCATCCCGTCGGTCTTCATCGGCTACCACGGTGAAGCGCTTGACGAGATGACGCCGCTGCTCCGCAGCTCGGATGCGCTCTCGAACAAGGCGATCGAGCTCCTCGAGCTCCTTGGCGATAAGGGCGTGCATCGCGTCTTCACCACGCTCGGACCCGAGCAGGAGTACTTCCTCATCGACCGCGGCCACTTCGCGCTGCGCCCCGATCTCGTGATGGCCGGCCGCACCCTTCTCGGTGCCGCGCCCGCTCGTGGCCAGCAGCTCGAGGATCACTACTTCGGCGGTATCCCGGAGCGCATCCAGGCGTGCATCTCCGAGGCGGAGCACGAGCTGTACAAGCTCGGCGTGCCGATCGTCACGCGGCACAACGAGGTCGCCCCGTCGCAGTTCGAGATGGCGCCGATGTACGAGGAGACCGACATCGCCGTCGATCACAACCAGATGGTCATGGCCACGCTGCGGAAGGTCGCACTGCGCCACGGCCTGCAGGCGCTTCTCCACGAGAAGCCGTTCGCCGGCATCAACGGATCCGGCAAGCACTGCAACTGGTCGCTCTCGATCTCCGCCGACAACGCGGAGCTCGACGGCTTCAACCTGCTCAAGCCCGGCAAGACCCCGCATCAGAACATCCGCTTCCTCGTCTTCCTCGCCGCGGTGCTCAAGGGCGTGCACCGTCACGCGGGCCTGCTGCGCGCCGGAATCGCGTCGAGCGGCAATGAGCATCGCCTCGGCGCCAACGAGGCACCGCCGGCCATCATTTCCGTCTTCATGGGCCAGAGCCTCACCGCGATGATCGAGTCGATCGCCGCCGGTAAGACGTCAGCGAACGCGGCGCAGGCGATGATCAAACTGGGCGTCGCCAAGCTTCCTGAAGTCGAGAAGGACAACACGGACCGCAACCGCACGTCGCCCTTCGCCTTCACGGGGAACAAGTTCGAGTTCCGCGCCGTCGGTTCGTCGGCGTCGATCGCCTTCCCGATCGTGCTGCTCAACGCCGCCGTCGCCGAAGCGCTCGGCGAGATGATCGAGCAGATCAAGGCGACGACCAAGCGCAACAAGCCGGTCGAGGACGCCGTGCTCGCCGTCGTGCGCGACGCGTTCAAGGAGACTGCGTCGGTCCGATTCGAGGGGAACAACTACTCCGAGGAGTGGGTGAAGGACGCCGCCAAGCGTGGCCTGCTGAATCTGCGCCGCACGCCCGAGGCGCTCGAGCAGCTCACCACGCGTCAGGCCAAGACGCTGCTCACGAAGCTGGGCATCTTCACAAAGGAGGAGCTCGAGTCGCGCTACCACGTCCGCATGGAGCGCTACGTGAAGGACATGCTCATCGAGATGCACACGCTGAAGGAGCTCGTCGACACGGTCGTGCTGCCGGCGGCGTTCGAGTACTCGGCCACGCTTGCCGCGTCGGCGGCCAACGCGGTCACGGCCGGCATCAAGGTCGTTCCGCAGGTCGCCGCGGCCAACGAGCTCGGCACGCTCATCGAGTCGCTGCGCGCGAGCCGCAAGGCGCTTGGTGAGGCGATCGAGAAGGCCGAGGGATTGCACGACGATCTCGCCAAGCAGGCGAAGTTCCTCACCAGCACCGGCGCGGATACGATGCTCGCCGTGCGTGAGGGGAGCGATCAGATCGAGCTCGCCGTGTCCGACGAGTGCTGGCCGCTGCCGAAGTACCGGGAGATCCTCTTCCCGGTGTGAGTAGCCGGAACGATTGAACGGTGAAGCACGAACGGCGGAGCGAGCATGGTGCTCGCTCCGCCGTTCGCGTTTTCGGCTGCGCGGCGTCGCGGACTACAGCGCCAGCTCGGTCACCGCGATCCCGAAGTACTGCGCCGCGGCGCGGATGTTGTTCGCCGCGAGCTGCCGCTCCTCGAGCGAGGTCGCATAGAACTGGTGCAGCTCGTCGATCGCGGCGCGCGTCAGCTCGGGGTCCACCAGCGGCAGCTCACGCTGGCTCGGAAACGCGAACGCGCTGTCCGGAAGCGCGCGCCGCTCACGTGGATCGAGCTTTCCGTTGTCGTTGATGTCGTAGGTCGCGGGGAGTGGCTTCCAGGTCGTGTGCATGGTCATGTCGGCTCCTGCCCTGTCGGGCGGGATGAGTGTCGAGTCGAGATGATCGTCGAGCGCGCGTCAGGCGGCAAGCGCCTGTAGACGCGCGATGCGTTCCGCCGTTGGCGGATGTGTCGAGAAGAGCTTCACCACCCCACTGCCGCTGAAGGCCAGCGGGTTCACCTGCGCGAGCGGTGCGGCCGCGGGTGATACGTGCATCGGAATCCGGTGCGCACCCGCGTCGAGCTTGCGGAGCGCGCTCGCGAGCG
Organism: Gemmatimonadaceae bacterium; assembly: GCA_035274345.1. Lineage (GTDB taxonomy): Bacteria > Gemmatimonadota > Gemmatimonadetes > Gemmatimonadales > Gemmatimonadaceae > AG11. The sequence continues at coordinate 843 of DATEOG010000179.1, read as the reverse complement.
CGAGGGGACGACCGCTGATGCGCGCGCCCACCTCGTCCGCCTTGAACTCGCGCTGGCGGCTGATCGCCAGCTGCACGATCGACGCGGCGATCGGTGCGAGGATCACCATCAGCAGCCCGAGGATCGGGTTGCCGCCCTCGTCGTCGTCGCGGCCGCCGGCGAACATTCCCATCCACGCGAGGTTGCTGATCGCCGCCGCCACCGTCGCCGTGACGGTCTGCAGCAGCATGTCACGGTTCTTCACGTGCGCGAGCTCGTGCGCGAGCACGCCTTCCAGCTCCTCGCGGCTAACCAGACTCAGGATTCCCTCCGTCACGCAGACCACGGCGTGTTCGGGATTGCGTCCCGTTGCGAACGCATTGGGCTGCGCCTGCGGTGCCACGGCCACGGTCGGCATTGGTAGCCCGGCGCGCTGACGAAGCTGGTCGACTATGGCGTACAGCTCCGGCGCTTCGGTCGCCGTGACCGTCCGCGCGCCGTACATGCGCAGCACCATCTTGTCGGACGCGAAGTACATGAAGAAGTTCATCGCACCGGCGAAGATCAGGGCCATCAACATCCCGCCCTGTCCCCCCAGATACCCGCCAATGGCCATGAACAGCGCGGTCAGCGCGGCCATCAGCACGAACACCTTGACGTTGTTCATCGTGGCTCCTCTCGTGTGACGCATGCGTGCGGCCGGCGAATGCTCGGCGCCGCATGCTGGTCTCGCGCGATGGGCGACGGTCGTGGCGACCGGCGCGTGCGGCGAGACGTGCGTGATGCGACGGCGGACGCGGTGCGCGTGCCCGAACGGTGCGCGCACGGCGCCACTCAGCCGATCGGCGGCGCGCGCGAGGAGGG
>DATEOG010000178.1:0-4905 GCA_035274345.1 Gemmatimonadaceae bacterium | reverse complement strand
TCCTCCTCGCGGAACGCTCGCCTCCCTGTCATGCACAAGGGCATTCACACTGTGCGCCGGGACGGTGCTCACCCCGAACGCCGTCGGACCGCGCCTCCCCCAGAGGGGAGGCGGTCCTCAAGCGTTGACCAGTCTCGGTTCTCGCTCGGGAGCGCTCCGCAGAAGCGTCGTGCGAAACGACTTGCGCGTCAGAGATACCGTTGGGGAGGCGGCGAGCGTTGCAGGAGGAGGAGCCCCTGGGCGTAGCAAGAGACTCGCGCGGCAGTTTGCGCGAGGCTCGCAGCGTGTAAGCCCAAGGGCGACGACGCAGGCAATGCTCGTCGCCGACCCGCGCACGGAGGCCAGCCCCGACGAAGTCAGCCCGAGAACGCCGTCGCGCAGAGCGCTGAGCTCGAGCGCAAGGCGAGGTCTACTCCGACGCCTCCTCCGCCTCGTCGCCGAGCTTCACGATGTCGCCCTTCGTGAAGAGGATGCCCTGTAGCACCTCGCGAAACTGCGGCTTCTTGCGGAGCAGAAACTCGAGGTCCATCCCGAAATGCTTCATCTCCTCGTGCTGCGCGTTCTTCATGATCGCGCGTGCCTGGCGGTCCTTCTCCAGCGAGAGGCGTTGCTCGTACCACCCGATCGCTTCGGCCTCCTCGATCAGCGACGTGATCATACGGGCGAAGGTGCGAGTCTCAGCGGAGAGCTCGTCGGGTGGTTCGTGATATTGATCGAAGCCCATGTCGTTGGTGGAGAGAAGGTGATCAGACGGTGCCGCGCACCATCTTCGCCGTCGTCGCGAGCTGGCCGGCGTGACGCTGCGTGTGCTCCGCGGCGTGGAAGAGCAGGCCGAGCACGGTCGATGGCAGCCGAGCGCGCCCCACCTCGCGGCGCTCGAGCAGCGTGGAAGGGTCGGTGGCACGCAGCTGAGCGAGCGCACGATCGACCGCCGCGTCGAACTCGCTGACGAGCACGTCCTGGATTCCCTCGCGCTCGTCCATCCGTCCTTCCTCACGCAGCGCGGCCATCTGGTCGCGCGACAGTTGCTCCCCTCGCGCGTAGGTGAAGAGACGATCGAGGCTGCCGATCGCGTGGCGAACGTGGTACCCCGCCGATGCGGCATTGCCGGGCGTGGCCCAGAGCTCGGTGGAGGAGAGCGTCGGCACGGTCGCCCGTACCTCGAGGCGGCATTGCAGCAGGCTGTGGGCAACGGGCTGAAGCAGCGGTGCGACGTCGGGGAGCGCGCCGCGCAGCCATACTTCCGGTTCGGACATCTGACTGGGTTCGGAGAACGCCGATTACGCTCGGCCCTTCTATATTAACGCGGCCATTCGAGTGGCGTACCGATCGACCTCACCCGCAAGCTGGAGACCATGGTCTGGGAAGAGCGCTGGCATCCCCTTCGCCGCGAGTGGGTGATCGTCTCGTCGCATCGCAACGACCGGCCGTGGCTCGGAGAGACGGTCGACGAAGGACGCGACACCAAGACGGCGTACGACCCGGACTGCTACCTCTGCCCGCGCAACACACGGATCTCGGGCAAGTCGAATCCCGACTATCGGTCGGTCTACGTCTTCGACAACGACCATCCGTGCGTCGGACCTGAATCGCCGGAGACGCCGGCTCCCGCCGTCGATTTCTTCCAGAGCCGACGCGCCGACGGGATGGCGCGCGTGGTCTGCTACTCGCCGCGACACGATCTCGCCCTCGCCGAGCTGCCGAGGCAGGAGATCGTGCGGCTGCTCGAGACCTTCCGCGATCAGTACCTCGAGCTCGGCGACCGGCCCGAGGTGCGGCACGTGCTCGCGTTCGAGAACAAGGGCGAGGTCGTCGGCGTGAGCAACCCCCACCCGCACGCGCAGATCTACGCCACGAACTTCGTCTTCCGCACCATCGAGACCGAGGTCGCGGCGTCGACGGAATACCTCGCCGAGCACGGACGACCGCTCTTTCGCGACGTGATCGACGCGGAGGAGGCGGACGGGCGGCGGCTTCTCGTGCAGCAGGGGAGCGCGCTGTCGTTCGTGCCGTACTTCGCGCGCTATTCGTACGAGACGTACATCGCGCCGCGCGAGACGCACGCGAGCCTCGCCGACCTGTCTGGTGCGGAGTTGACCGATCTCGCGGAGGTGCTGCGGCGCACGCTCGTGCGGATGGACAACCTGTGGCGGATGCCGTTCCCGTACGTGATGGTGCTGCATCAGGCGCCGACCGACGGTGCGCGTTACGACGGATTCCACTTCCACATCCAGATCCATCCGCCGCTTCGCAAGCCGGGGCTGCTCAAGTACCTGGGCGGTCCCGAGATCGGCGGCGGGAATTTCCTCAACGACACGGCGCCCGAGCAGAAGGCAGAGGAGCTGCGCGCCGCGTCCGACACCCACTACCGCGCGGCGCACGCATGACGGCCAGAGCATGACTACGGGCGCCGACGCACGCCGGCTGCTCCCGTCGATCCTCGAGCTGCACGAGCGCATCCGCACGAGCGTCGTGTCGGCGTTCGCCGAGCAGCGCCCCGAGTCGTTGAGCGACGTCGCGGATGACGGCGCAGGCGACACGATCTACGCGGTGGACCGCGTGAGCGAGGAGACGCTCGTCGCCGGGCTCGAGCAGCTGGCGCGCTCGGAGCCGCTCGTGCTGATCGCGGAAGGGCTGCCGCCGGCGGGACTCGTGCTTCCGCGCGGCGCGCACGAAGGCGAGTGCCGGTGGCGACTGCTCGTCGATCCGATCGACGGCACGCGCGGCCTGATGTACCAGAAGCGGCCGGCGTGGATCCTCACCGGGGTGGCGCCCAACCGCGGCGCCGAGACGCGGCTTCGCGACATCGTGCTCGCGGTGCAGACCGAGATCCCGCTCGTGAAGCAGCATCTCTGCGACCAGCTCTGGGCGGTGCGCGGCGAGGGAGTGGAAGCGAGGCGGCTCGACCGCACGACAGGGAGCAGCGAGCCACTCGCATTGCGGCCGTCGCGCGCCGACACGACGGCGCACGGCTTCGCGTCGGTGAGTCGCTTCTTCCCGGGTGCGCGCGACGTGCTCGCGGCGATCGACGACGAGGTGGCGACGACGATCCTCGGTCCGCCGGCGGAGGGGAAGGCATCGTGCTTCGAGGACCAGTACATCTCGAGCGGCGGCCAGCTCTACGAGCTGATGGCAGGGCACGACCGGTACGTCGCGGATCTGCGTCCGCTGCTGCAGGGAGTGCTGCACGATCGTGGGCTGCCCAGCCCTCTCTGCTGCCATCCGTACGATCTGTGCACCATCCTGATCGCCGAGGAGCTTGGACTGGCGATCACGGGACCGACCGGTGTGCCGCTCGACGCGCCGCTCGACATCGAGAGCGACGTGGCGTGGATCGGCTACGCGAACGACGCGCTGCGCGGCAGGGTCGAGCCGGCGCTGATCGGCGCGCTGCGCCGTCGCGGGCTGCTGCCGCCGGTCTGATGCAGATGCGCACGCTCGACGAGCTGCGAGCCACAGGCGACGCCGAGCTCCTCGCGCCGATGATCGCGCAGGGGCGCGCGATGCCCGACGTCGCCAGGTCGGGAGCGCCGCTGTTCTTCGCGCGCGCGCCGGGCCGACTCGACGTGATGGGTGGCATCGCCGATTACAGCGGCTCGCTCGTGCTGCAGCTCCCGCTCGCCGTGGCGACGACGGTCATGCTGTGGCCGATCGAGGAACCGACGATCGACCTCCTGTCGGTCCACCCCAGGAGGCGGCCGCGGCGCTTCTCGATGCCGCTCGACGCGCTGCTGCAGGGCGAGTTGCGTGATCCGCCCGCCCTCGCCGCGTGGTTCGCCGCGCACGACGACGACCGGTGGGCGTCCTACGTGATCGGCGTGGCGCACGCGTGCCTGGTACGGCGCGACAGCGCGGACGTGGTGGAGCGCGGCGGCTTCCGGCTGCTGATCGAATCCGAGGTGCCGGCGGGGAAGGGGGTGAGCTCGTCCGCGGCGCTCGAGGTCGCCTGCCTGTCGGTGATCGCCGCACACTACGACGTCGAGATGGCCGGTGAGGAGATCGCGACGGCGAGTCAGTGGGCGGAGAACCACATCGCCGGCGCGCCATGCGGGATCATGGACCAGATGACGAGCGCGTGCGGCCGGCGCGACCGACTGCTGCGGCTGCGCTGCCAAGCTGCGAGGATCGAAGGCCACGTCGAGGTGCCGCACGGCTTCCGCTTCTACGGCATTGACTCGGGGATCCGGCACGCCGTGACGGGCTCGGACTACGGCAGCGTGCGCACGGCGGCGTTCATGGGTTATCGCATCATCGCCGACGTCGCCGGACTGCCATCGTCGATCGACGCCGGGAACGTGCGCGAGCTCGACACACGCTGGCACGGTTACCTCGCGAACATCACGCCGGCCGAATTCGAGTCGCGCTTCTCGGCGGAGCTTCCGGAGCGGATGACGGGAGCGGAGTTCCTGCGACGCTACGACGGGATCACCGACACCGTGACGCGCGTACAGCCGGAGCGCGAGTACGCGGTGCGCCAGTCGGCGGCGCATCCGGTGTACGAGAACGCGCGCGTGACACGATTCGCCGAGCTGCTCGCCCATCTGCGACCGGGCGCCGACGACGTCGCCCTCGAGATGGGCGGGCTGATGGCCGAGTCGCACGCGAGCTACGGAGCGTGCGGGCTGGGAAGTGAGGGGACCGATCGCCTGGTCGACCTGGTGCGCGACGCCGGTCCGGCGGCCGGCGTGTTCGGTGCCAAGATCACCGGTGGGGGAAGCGGCGGAACGGTGGCGGTGCTGGGCCGGTCGGACGCGGAGGAAGCGGTGCGGCGGATCGCTCGGCGGTACGCGGAGGAGACGGGGAGGGAGGCGGAGGTGTTCGTGGGGTCGGGGCCGGGGGCGGAGGAGGTTGGAGTCGTAGTTGCCTGACCTGCCACGGCGAGTACCCAGTACGACTGACGCAGCG
>DATEOG010000177.1:0-5372 GCA_035274345.1 Gemmatimonadaceae bacterium | reverse complement strand
TAGCGGCGGCTGCGATGTCGGTGCCGATGTCCTGCTCGGCGCCGCCATCCGGGCGCCACACGTGCACGCGACCCTCCACGCGATCGTCGACGAAGCTCAGCGCGTCACTGATGGCGACGTAGTGCAGCTCGAGCCAGCGCGTCACGGCCTGTCGCGAGCGGAACACGACACCGACGGGCGCGGGAAGCACGGCGCCGCGCTTCGCGTAGGCACCGATGACCTCACCGTGCGCCGTCACCTGCTCCTGTGTCGGATCCACCACGGCGTACGATCCGGGCGTGACGATCGCCGCCAGCTCGCGCACCGCGACCAGCTCGGAGCCGGCAACGGCCGCGCCGCGACCCGCGGGCTCGTTGAACGTCACGCCGAACAGGGTGAGTGAACCGCCGACGTCTCGTATGCCCCTGGTCCGCCTCAATAGATCCTCGCGCGCCGCATGATTCCCCTCGGGCTCATGAAAGTGGACGAACTTACCCCGTGGGACGTCCCGAAAAAACGGAGGTGCTGGGCGGTGGGTCGTGGGTCTTGTGTGGAAGCGTCCCGAATGCCTTGGCGGTCACCCAGGACCCACCACTCACGACCCACTACTCAGGTCCGCCAACGCCCTCATGTGCACCACACACGCCTCCCCCAACCGATCGGGGTCATAACCGCCCTCCAGAGAGCTCACCAGCCGGCCGCCGCACCACTGCTCCGCCCGCGACACCATCTCCCGCGTGAGCCGGTCGACGTCGTCCATCTCGAGCGTGAACCCGCCCAGGGGATCGCCGGCGAGCGAGTCGAACCCGGCGGAGACGATCACGAGGTCCGGCGTGAACCCGACAGAGGCGGAATCCACCGCCGATAAGAACGCCGCGACGTAGCTCTCTCGCTGCAGTCCAGCCGCCATGGGCACGTTCCACACGCTGCCGAGCGGCCCCCGATCGTTGGCCGGCCCCGTGCCCGGATACCATGGCCACTGGTGCATCGACACGAATCGGATGTCCCGCGTGTCCTGCACCAGCGCCTGGGTGCCGTTGCCGTGGTGCACGTCCCAATCGACGATCAGCACTCGCTCCGCCCCGTGGCGCGCCCGCGCGTAGTGCGCGCCGACGGCGACGTTGCCGAACAGACAGAATCCCATTCCCGAGCTGCGCAGCGCGTGATGTCCCGGAGGTCGCACGGCGCAGAAGCTTCGACGCGGTCCCTCGCCGAACGCGAGGTCGACTCCGTCGAGCACGGCCCCGGTCCCCGCCGTCGCCGCCGCCCACGATCCCTCGCTCACCACGGTGTCCGCATCGAGTCGCGCACCCCCCGCCGCGGCGAGCTCCTCGACCATCGCCACGTAGCGCGCATCGTGCGCCAGCTCGAGCTCGTCGGCCGTTGCGTGCCGAGACTCGCGATGCTCCAGCCGCTCGAACAGCTCGAAGTCGTTGCGCAGCGCCCGAGGAATCGCCCGCAACCTCCCGACGTGCTCGGGATGGCCCCAGCCGGTGTCGTGGCGGCCGCAGTCGGAGTGGGAGAGGTAGGCGATGTGAGGGTCCATGGGCACTGAAGTACCGAGTACGACTGACGTAGCGAGTACCCAGTATCGGTGGGAGACTCCCGGAATTCGCCTCGCGATCGCGACCCGGACGGACCTTCACGGTTGAGGGCTTGTCACCTTCCGGGAGCGTCCGCCCGGTACCGGGTGGTGCTACGTCAGTCGTACCGGTTACTTCGGTGGCCGTGGCTCAGCGAACCGGCCTCCGCCGCCGAGACGTCACCAGAAAGATCGACCCCTCCACAGCCCCCGTCGCCGCGAGCGAGGCGCTCTCGTCCAGCACCTCCCAGCCGTTCAGCTTGAGCACGTACTCCTCATCGTGCAGCTCGGCGCCCGGCATCAGCGCCTCGAGAGCGCGGCGCTTCACCGTGACCGCGCGCTCGTCCGGCGAGGCGTGGATGCGCACCACGTCCCACACCTCCGGCATCTCCACGCGCACCGTGATCGCCGGTCCGCTCGGCGACGCGAGCTCGATCGTCTCGCCCCGCGTGCGCAGCTGCGCCACGAACGGTTCTGCCGTCGTCATGCGACCACCGTGTCTGCTGGGCCGGCCGGGAGCAGCGTCTCCTCGAGCTTGAAGGGCGGCAGCGTGGTGAAGAAGCGCGCGATCTGCATGTCGAACAGGTACGTCGAGCCGGTCACGCGCGTCGAGCCCCCGTCGACGGCGGCGGCGATGATGAGCTCCTCGCCCCCCTGTCCGCGAAAGCTCACGAACGTCGGTCCCTCGCGATCGAGGAAGGCAGCGTAGAGGCTGTTCCTTTGCGGGAAGAACTGCTTGGCCTCCGAGAGCACTTCGGCGACGGTGGCCGAGGTGCGATACTCCTGGAGCGTGCGCTGGGATTGGTTCATGACGGCGCGGTCGGTTGGCGAGGAGCGGTGGTCCGGCCGGCGCGACGTGCGACGTCCTTCCACCCACGTCCGAAGCTTAACCGAGCGCGAAGGGGAGCGGGGAGTACGACAGCCGTTCCGGCTCCCGGTACTCCAGCGGCAGTTCCACGCGGAACGTCGACCCATGACCCGGTGCCGAGTCGACGTAGATCTCCCCGCCCAGCACGCGCGCGAGTCGGCGGGCGAGCGACAGCCCCAGCCCCGATCCGCCGTAGCGTCGCGTCGTCGAGCCGTCCACCTGCCGAAACTCGTCGAACACCTGCTGGTGGAGATCCTCGGGAATGCCGATCCCCGTGTCCTCGACGCGGTAGATGACGTGATCGTCGATGACCGTCACCGACAGCCTGATCTCTCCCGACGTCGTGAACTTGTACGCGTTGCTCAGCAGTGCGACCAGCAGCTTGCCGATCTTCCGGCGGTCGCTGACCATGAAGATCGGCTGCTCCGGCTCGCGCACGCGCAGCGCGACGTCGTCCGACCGTCCGCGTGTCGTGGCGAGGGCGTCCTGCATCGGATCGCGCACGTCGAACGCGGTCGCGTTGATCTCGAGCCCGCCTCGCTTGAGCGTCGTCAGCTCCAGCAGGTCGCCGATGAGATCGAGGAGTTGCTGGCTCGACGTCTTCACCTGCGCCAGGGTGTGGCGCTGCTCTTCGGTGACCGGACCGGCGAGACCCTCCTCCATCAGCGCGAGATATCCCATCACCGCCGTGAGCGGCGTGCGCAGCTCGTGCGAGATGTTCGCGAGGAACTCGTCCTTCACGCGGCGCGCCTCGAGCAGGGCGACGTACTGGCGCTCCAGCTCCGCATTCGACTCGGTGAGCGCGGCGTTCGTGCGGCGCAGATCTTCGATCAGTCGCGCCTTCTGCGCCGTTGCCGCCATCTGGTCGGCCACCATGCGCAGCAGCGACCGCGTCTCCGCGCTGATTGCGCCGGCTTCCTCGAAGTAGAAGGCCACCGCGCCGAGCACTCCGTCGCCCGTCTGCAGCGGCAGGGCGACGATGGCGCGAAAACCCAGCTCGTGCGCCACTTCGGCCCAGTCCTCGAGCGAGGGATCGGCCATCACGTCGGGCACCTCGATCACGCGCCGCTCGGCCGCCGCTTCGCCACTGGGGCCGAAGCCGAGCCGCACGCGCATCTCGCCCAGGAAGGGTGTGTAGCGCTCCGGCCAGTTGTGCACCGCCGCCAGTCGCATCAGCTCCGAGGCGCCATCGACGACGTACACGCACGCGAAGCTCGCGCCGACGAGCGGGCTCACACGATCGAGCGCGAACTGGAACACCTCCTCGGGCCGATCGGCCGTGAGGAAGGCGTGCACGATCTCGCGGATCGCGATCAGCTCGCGCACGCCCGACTCGGTGCTGTCGGGAACGATGCGCAGACGATCGGTGGTCACAAGTGTGGGCCTGTTCACCTCGCCAATATGCAGGGTGAACTCGTTCAAGGCCAGATGTTTATCAGCGAGCTCTGCCCTTGGGCACGGTCAGCGTGCGCACTTCGGCGCGATGCACGAGCACGTTCGCCGGTGTCGATACTACGTACGCCACAGTATCCGCGACGTCGTCCGCGCTCAGCTTCCACGCGTCTTCGTCCGACGGCACGTGCTCGTTGAAGTGCGTCGTCACGGAGCCTGGCATCACGACGGAAACCTTCACGCCGTGATCGCGCACCTCCAACATCAGCGACTCCGACCACGAGGTGACGAATGCCTTGGTCGCGCCGTAGCACGAGCCGCCGACGAACGCGCCGCGGCCCGCGATCGAGCCGATGGTGCACACGTGTCCGCTGCGGCGCGCGATCATTCCCGGCAGCACGGCATGCGTCACGTGATAGAGCGCGTTCACGTTGACGTCCAGCGTGTGCTGCCAATCGGCGGCCGAGAGCTCCATGAACGGCTTGAGGATGCCGATCCCGGCGTTGTTCACGAGCACGTCGAACTCCGATCCGACCAGCGCCGCCGCGACCGCCTGCGGATCGCTCACGTCGAGCACCAGCGCGCGCGCCCGGCCGCCCGAGGCGCCGATCTCGGCCACCAGCGCATCCAGCTCCCCACGGTTTCGTGCGGCGGCCACCACCTCGAAGCCGTCGCGCGCGAGCCGTTCCGCGATGGCGCGGCCGATCCCGCGCGACGCGCCGGTCACGAGCGCGCTGCGCATCAGCGGGCCACCCGAGCAACAGCGCCGTACATCAGCCTGGTCCCGAACTCGAGGCTCGCGAGCGGAATGCGTTCGTCGTTGCCGTGCATGCGTTCCTCGTCGTCCTGATTCAGCGGGAAGGGCAGCAGCCCGAATGCCTGCATTCCCCATGCGCGCAGCCGCGCGCTGTCCGTCGCGCCGGTGCTCAGGTACGGCACCGTCGTGAGCGAGGGATCCAGCGCCGCGGCGCTCTCGCGGATCGCCTCGAACATCGGCGAGCTGAAATCGGACGCGGGCGCGTCGGTGCCGCGCGAAGTGATCTTGAGCTCGACCAGCGAGTCGTTCACCACCCGTTCGAGCCGCTTCACGACGCCGTCGATCGACTGGCCCGGCAGCGTGCGGACGTTGAGCGTCGCCGTCGCGTCGGTCGGGATGACGTTGCTCCGGATCCCACCCTGGAGGATCGTCGCCGAGATGCCGTTCCGGAGCACGGCGTCGAATACGGCGGTGCGGCCGAGCACGCGCGCGCCGCGCTGCTGCCGGCGTGGATCGAGCGAGGCCACGTCCGCCATCGCGAGGCGCTCCTCACGATTCTGCCACACCGGCGCGAGCCGCGAGAAGAACTCGCGCGTCGTCGGGTTCACCGTCGTCGGCTCGCGGTAGTCCGAGATCTTCGCCAGCGCGCGGCCGAGTCGCAGGATCGCGTTTCCGGCGAGCGGGACCGACGCGTGTCCACCCGGCCCGTGCGCCGTGACGGTCACGGTATGCGGCACCTTTTCGGTGTTCTGCACCGCGACGTAGAGCCGCTTCCCCCCGACGATACGCACGCG
>DATEOG010000176.1:0-11006 GCA_035274345.1 Gemmatimonadaceae bacterium | reverse complement strand
CACGCGCGAGCTCTACGGCCTGCACGCCGTCCTGCGCTTCGATCACTTCATAACCGAGATGGCGCAGCACGGTACAGTAGATGATCCGGTTGTCCTCGTTGTCTTCGACGAGGAGCAGGGTCTGGCCCGTCGATGCGGGATCGTTCATGGATTCCTTGCGTTGAGGACTCCACTCCCAGCGGCCGACCTACAGAGCAAAGCCAATGCCCGCAGCCGAGCGCGCCATCTTCAATGCCGTTCGCGTTCGAGCTCGGACACCTTGTGCAGCCGACGGCGATGACGCTCGGCGCGTGAAAAGCGCGCCCTCAGAAAGGAACCCAGCAGCTCTGCGGCGAGCTCGGGGCCGATGACCCGCGCGCCCAGCGCGAGGACGTTCATGTCGTCGTCCTCGACCCCCTGCCGGGCGGAGAATGGGTCGTGACAGAGGGCGCACCGTACGCCATTCAGCTTGCTCGCGGCGATGCTGGCACCCACGCCGCTACCGCACACCAGGACTCCGCGCTCCGCGGCGCCTGAAGCCACGGCGCGTCCGACCGCCGCCGCGACGTCCGGATAGTCGTCGTCCGGATCCAGCTCCGCCGGTCCGCAATCCACGATGTCCGCTCGCGCGCGCAACTCGGCCAGAATTCGGTCGCGCAGCGGCCAGCCGGCATGATCGCATCCGAACGCCACCCTCATGCGTGAACCCTCCTCGCGGTGCGCAGGTCCGAAACCGTCCCCTATGAATATGGTCGGCGGAGCCTCGTCAGCGGCGACTCCCGGGCCGAAGAGCCACCGGTCGTGATGCGGGTCACGGTGGGCTCACCTGCAGTCCCATGAATATACGGTCGAGACTGGTAGATGGTTCCTCGAGACCGGCAGATGGTTGTGTGGTTTAGGTATGAACATCCGTTGCTTTTTGTGATTTGGCTCGTAAACCAGCAGGGAGCGTTACGGCTCCGCCGACCGTTCTCGCAGCACGAGACCCCTGACCGAGATGTCCGCGATGTCGAGTGAGAGCGCACAGGGCGAAGCGCGCACCGATGCAGTCGCCGTCCGCCGAGAACGGCTGCGGTTCACGGGGTTCTCGCTCGTGCGCTCGCCGTCCGGACGCGTCACCTGCGAGGTCACGCTCGAGTGGTCGCCGGGAGAGGCAATCCTGGGCCGCGCCGAGGGGCAGGCGAGCCCCGCTGGAGACGCTCGACTCGGCGCCGAGGCGGCAATTCGGGCTCTGGAGAGCTTCACGGAGGGCGCCATCACCTTCGAGCTCGTCGGCGTGAAAGTCGTGCGCGCGTTCGACGCCAACGTCGTCATCGCCTCGCTCATCCAGCGGGGCGACTCCGGCCCCGACCGTCTCCTCGGCTGCTATCTCGCCGACGGTGACATGGTCCGCGGAGCAGCACTCGCCGTGCTCAACGCTACGAACCGGGTGCTCGGCAACTACATCAGCACTCGATAGCGTTTTACGCCAGCCTGGATCGCGCGTCCGGGGTAGGCGAATGCATGTCGACCCGCTAATGTGCGGGACGTTGCCCCGCCGCCGGGGTAGCCTGTGAAAATCGCCCGCCGCCTCCCTCCCGCGGCCGGCCTCGCCATCGGAGAATTCAGGTGCGCGCCAGTCTCCCCCTCCTCGGCACGATCCTCATCGCCGGCTGCTTCGCGCATCCAGGCAAGTCCCCACATCCGCAAAGTGTCGTCACGGCTGGAGCGCCCGTCGCTCGCTCGACGAGCGATTCCACTCGGCGAACTCCGACGAACGTCACGACATCGACGAAAGTCGGCACCCTGGTTACCGAGGTGAGTTCGCGAGACGTGAATCAACGTGCGCTCGAGGTGTTCGGGGACTCGTTGATGGGCGCCGCGCCGAAGGCGGAGGAAGAGGCCGAGCCTTCATGGGACATCGACGTGCGCTCGTACGAGACGCAGGAGCGCGTGGCGCATTACGTGAACATGTTCTCGGGCCGCTCGCGCGAGCGCATCGCCGACCGCCTCGAGGCGGGCTCGCGCTACGAGCCGATGATTCGCGCAAAGATGAAGGCCGGTGGACTTCCCGAGGACATGTACTATCTCGCGCTCGTCGAGAGTGGATTCGACCCGCACGCGTACTCCAGAGCAGCGGCCGTCGGCATGTGGCAGTTCATGACCTCGACGGCGCGCGACATGGGGATGCGCGTCGATTGGTGGGTCGACGAGCGACGTGATCCGGTGCGCTCGACGGCGGGCGCGGTGCGATTCCTCCGCGGGCTCCGGGACCAGTTCGGATCGCTCTACCTCGCGGCCGCGGCGTACAACGGCGGGCCCGGGCGGGTGTCGCGCGGGCTCGCACGGTACGCCGACGATCTCGAGAACACTCCTGGCGACGACGCGTTCTTCGTGCTCGCCGAGAAGGACTATCTTCGCAACGAAACGCGAGAGTACGTCCCGCAGCTCATCGCCGCGGCGCTGATCGCCAAGGAACCGACGCGCTACGGGATGTCGATCCAGAACCTCCCGCCGCTGGCGTACGACTCGGTTCGCGTACCGCCCGCGACGCCGGTCGCCGCGGTCGCCAAGGCGGCGCGGGTATCGACGCGCGACATCCTGGATCTGAACCCGCACCTGCTGCGCGGAATGACGCCCCCGCGTGACAGCTACCAGATGCGCATTCCGGTGGGAGCAGCGGCGGCGTTCGACAGCGCCTTCGGCGCGCTGCCCGAAGCGGACCTCAAGGCGACGCGGCGGCTGGAGACGAAGAAGGGAGACACGCCGGAGCGGATCGCGCGCACGCACGACATCAGCCTGTCCGCGCTGAAGGGGTTCAACCCGTCCATGCACCGACTGAAGAGCGGGCGACTCTCCGTCGGGCAGATCCTGCTCATCCCCATGCCGGCGGTCGCGGCCGCGAGCCTGGTCGTGCCGGATCCATCGATCGAGAAGTTCCCCAACAGCACGGCGCGACTGAAGGTGCACACCGTGCGGCGCGGCGAGACGCTCGGCGGCATCGCGCGCAAGTACTCGTCGACCCCCGAGCGCCTGATGCGAATCAACGGGCTTCGGAAGGCGGTGATCTTTCCCGGCCAGACGCTGCTGCTGACGGGCAACGCCTCTCGCTCCTCCAAGGCCGCGAAGGCGCGCGTCGCCGCGACCAGCTCCCGCTCGGCGAAGAAATCGACCAAGGGGTCGCGGCCGAAATCGTCCACGTCCGCGAAGCGAGCACCAAAAAGCGTTCGGGCACCGACTCGAAAGCCAGTGCCCGAACGAAGAGCAGCGCCGAATGACGGATCAGGTCACTCCATGACCCCCGAGCCGCGGTAGCCCTTGGTCAGGATGCGGTCGTAGCCGTTGGAGGGGTTGTCCCCCTGAGCGCGTGACTTGGCGACGGCCACGGGTCCGCGGTTGTAGACCAGCAGGGCAAGCTTGACGTTGCCGTCGTACTCGTTGACCAGACCGCGGAGGTAGCGGAATCCGATTCGCAGGTTGGTCTGCGGATCGTACAGCTTCTCGCGGGTAATGCCCTTGTCGTAGAACCTGGCCGTCGACGGCATGACCTGCGTGAGTCCGAGCGCCCCCACCGGGCTGGTCGCGCGCACGTTGAAGTCGCTCTCCAGCTTGACCAGACGGAACGCCAGCTCAGGGTCGATTCCCTCGGCCGAGGCGACGTCCACGATGATACCGGCCAGGTCGGCGCCGATCTTGTAGCGGCTCGAGTAGTTGATGACCTTCTGCGCCCGCTCCAGCTGGGCGCGGACGAGGTCCAGCTCCCCGCGCGCGGAGTCCAGCGCGAAGGCCAGGGAGCGGTCGGTGGCGACGTTGATTCGGAACCCGCTTCTATGGACGGGGGCCGCCTCGGCCACTGGAGCGGCCGGCTTGCGGTTCCCGACGACGAAGGCAGTCGCGCCGAAGAAGCTCAGGGCCAGGGCCGTCCGCTTGAGACGGTTCCGGCGGCGATAAGCGTCTCCTCGGTGCACGTACGTGCCCCTAAGGTTTTTCATAAGATGAACCCTGGTAAAGGGTTAACAGCTGTTGTCCAGCTCGCTGTGCTTGCACGTTAAGGGGCAACGGCCGTGCCATCAAGCCTTGTGTATTCCCCCCCGCTCCCACCCACCTTCCGGGCCAAAGATATATCGGAGATGACCATTTTCCTGTCGAGCGCCTTCGCCATGTCGTAGACCGTAAGCAACGCCACGGACGCCGCGGTGAGGGCCTCCATTTCTACCCCAGTCTTCCCGATCGTGCGCGCCACGGCCTCGACCCGGAAGCCCGGCAGGGAGGGGTCGGGAGCAAAGGTTACGCCCAAGTCGTGCAGGGGGAGGGGATGGCACAGGGGAATGAGTTCGAACGTCCGTTTGGCGGCCATGATGCCGGCCACGCGAGCAACGCCCAGGACGTCCCCCTTTTTGACCGAGTTGGTCTGCACCGCCTCGAACGCTTCCTGGGACATCCTGATCGTCCCCGTGGCCGTTGCCAGGCGGCTGGTGTCGGGCTTGGCGCTCACGTCGACCATGCGCGCCGAGCCGTCCGGCGCGACGTGCGACAGACCCCGGTTCTTCTCTTTCCCCGTCATCGCAGCACTGCCTCCAGCTGCCGAAGCAGCTCGCTCGTGATCAGCTGAGGATTCACGTTCCCCGTCGCGCGCTCCTTGGCCTCCTCGACTGCATCGAGCGCCCGAGCCGCCACGCGGGCACCGTGGGCGTTTCCTCGCTCGACGGCCGCTCGCGCCCTGTCGTGAAGGAGAGTGCTCAGCGCGTCGAGCGAGGTGCTGAAGGCGCCGCGGGCCTTCGCGCCGCCCTGGACGAGCGCCACGCGCATCTGACCTCGACGGTCGCCGGCGTCCGCTGCCTCGAGCATCGACCGCGCTCTCGCGAGCGCGTCCGCCCATTCGCCTCGCGCCAGCAGGGCGCCGGGCGCGCCCCTCGCGAGCCGACGCTGCTCTTCACGTTTCTGAGGGACATCCGCCGACGCCAGCGCCTCTCGCATGGCCGGTTCGTCGAGCACGGCGTCGACGGCATCGGCGGACAGCGTCGGAACGCGAAGCGCCACGACGCGGGACCGGATGGTCGGGATGAGCGCTCCCGGCTCGCTGGACGTGAGGACGATGGTTGCGCGCGAGGGCGGCTCTTCGAGCAGCTTGAGAAACGCTCCGGCCGCGTACTCGGCGTCGTCCCGCACCACAAGGCGATCGGCGTCTCCCAGCACGTAGACCTTGCGGGCGCCCAGCGCGGGCACGAGCGCGGCGGAGTGGGACATCGCTCGAATCGTCGCGATGAGGATTGCGTCTTCGGGGGGCGGAGGCGGATACACGCCCGTCCTCGTCCGCTCGCCCACCGCCTCGCGAAAATCATCCTCGACGTCCTCGGGGGACGGATCTGGGTTCTTCAGCCGCGGCCGCGGGAAATACCAGTGGATGTCCGGGTGCGTGCCCGCGAGCGCATATCGGCAATGCTGGCAGGAACCGCACGGGCGTGGCTCGGGGCCGGTGCAGAGGAGTCGCTGTCCCAGCCAGAGGGCGAGCCGCTGCTTGCCGATCCCAATCGGTCCCTGGAGCAGTAGCGAGCCCGGAAGCGCATCGCGCCGGATAGCGTCGTCCAGGCGCCGGCGCAGCGTCTCGTGACCGTGAAGTGGGAGGAGCGGCACGCAGCCAAGGTAAGACGTGCCGACCGGTTCCGGGGAGTGGCGGCAGGTGCAGTCGCCAGGCACGGATCGTGACCATCTGCGAGCGGGACTTCACTGGAGCGCGTCATGGAACTCGGGCTGAAGGGTCACAAGGTCGCCATCCTCGCGACGGACGGTGTTGAGCAGGTGGAGCTGATCGAGCCGCGCAAGGCGCTCGACGCGGCGGGGGCCGTCACGCATCTCATCTCACCGAAGCAGGGCGCGATTCAGGGGATGAATCACGACGAGAAGGGGGACATGCTGCCGGTGGACCGCCCGCTCGCGGAGGTACACGCGAGCGAGTACGACGCGCTGCTCCTGCCGGGAGGGGTCGCCAATCCCGACGCGCTCCGGATGGAGCCGGCGGCGGTGCAGTTCGTCCGCGAATTCATGCTCTCGGACAAGCCGGTCGCGGCGATCTGCCATGGGCCATGGCTGCTGGTGGAAGCGGCCGCCGTATCGGGGCGGACTCTGACCTCGTGGCCGAGCCTCAAGACCGACATCCGAAACGCCGGGGGACAATGGGTCGACCAGCCCGTGGCGATCGACGATCGATTGATCACGAGCCGCAAGCCTTCGGACATCCCAGCCTTCTCGGCGGCCATCGTGAAGCAGTTCGCCAACCGGTTCGACGAGGCGAAGGTGGACGAGCTGAGCGAGCAGAGCTTCCCGGCTAGCGATCCGCCGCCGGGACCGTCGTCGATCGGCGGAGAAGGCGCAGCCCTGACGAAGTGACCGTGGGTGGCGGGCCACCGTCTGAGCGAGGTGGCCCCGCCTCGAGGGTCGCACGCCTACTTTGTACCGTAAAGCACTTGACAGAACCCTGCCGTCGCGGCATTCTCCGCCCATGACACGCGTGATCCCCATTCGGCCAGCCGAGCCGCCCGAGATGCAGGCCCGGGCGATGGACAACCTCCGGTTCATCCGCGAGACGATGGAGGCCGCCGGCACGTTCACGGCGGTGTCGGGTTGGGGAACCGTCGTGATCGGCGTGACGGCGATCGGCGCGGCCGTACTCGCGGCTATCACACACAGCACGACGCGATGGATCTTCATCTGGCTGTGTGAAGCCGCCCTCTCGGTGGCGATCTCCGTATACACGATGTCGCTGAAGGCGCGTTCGGCGAAGCTGCCCCTCTGGTCGGAGCCGGCGCGAAAGATCCTGTTCAGCTTCGCCCCGCCGATGGCCGGGGGCGCACTACTCACTCTCGTGCTGTTCGAGCACAACCTGGTGGCGATGCTGCCGGGCGTGTGGATGCTGCTCTACGGCATCGGCGTCGTAGCCGCGGGAACGTTCTCAGTGCGCATCGTCCCGGTGATGGGACTCGCCTTCATGCTCGTCGGCGCGGCAGCGTTGTTCGGGCCAGCGAGCTGGGGGACGGCGTTCATGGCCGGCGGTTTCGGCGGCCTACACCTCTTCTTCGGAACCCTGATCGCCCGGAGGCATGGTGGCTAAGGACAGCGCGGCCCGGAAGCGGGCGAGCGAGCATGTCGAGCGGCGACCGGCCGTCGGCGGCGCTGCACAGCTGCGCCCTGTGGATGGAGTCGGCGCCGACACCGAGAGCGCGTCGGACGAGGGCGCGCTGGGCTTGGACCGTCTGATCCACGAGCGAATGCGGCTCGGGATCGTCAGCGCGCTCGCGGCGAACGATTCGTTGACGTTCAACGATCTGAAGCTGCTGCTCGGCACGACCGATGGAAATCTCAGCGTGCACGCGCGCAAGCTCGAGGACGCGAAGTACATCACGTGCACGAAATCGTTCGCGGGCCGGGTGCCGCGAACGGAATACAAGCTCACCGCCGAGGGCCGTCGCGCCCTGAAGCGGTACGTCGATCACATGGAGGCGCTCATACGCGCCATCCGGGAACGCTGAGCGCTTGATGCAGAAATCACGTCACTCGGGGGCGCAGAGCGTCATCCCTTCGTTCGCTGGACCGCACGTCGCCGTGATCATGGACGGCAACGGAAGGTGGGCGACGGCGCACGGGCTCACGCGTTCCTCGGGGCACGAAGCGGGACTTCGGACGGCGCGGGAGATCGTCGAGGCGTCGGTGCGCGAGGGGGTCGGCACACTGACGCTCTACGCGTTCTCCTCCGACAACTGGAAGCGCCCGACGCCCGAAGTGACGGCGCTGATGCGGCTCTTCAGGCGAGCGCTGCTCGGAGAAGCGAAGCGATGCCTCGAGAACGGCGTCCGGCTCACGATTCTCGGGCGGCGCGACCGGCTCCCGTCATCCCTGCGGCACACGATCGAGCAGGTGGAGTCGCTGACGTCGACGGGCGCGCGCATGCACCTGCGAGTCGCGGTGGACTACTCGGCGCGTGACGCCGTGCTCCGGGCGGCGGCGTCGCTGCGAGGCGAGAGCGTGACGCGCGAGCAGTTCTCCGAGCTGCTGGCGCGAGTCGATCACGACCGACTGCCGGCGCGCGACGTGGATCTGTTGATCCGCACGGGTGGCGAGCAGCGGCTCAGCGACTTCCTCCTCTGGGAGTGCGCATACGCCGAGCTGCTGTTCGTGGAGAAGATGTGGCCAGACTACACGGCCGACGATCTCGCCGAGGCGCTCGCGGACTTCCGCGGCAGGAATCGGCGATTCGGTTTGGCGCCGGAGCAGGTGGCGTCATAGCGTTTTGCGGTCGGTCAGAGCGGCCCCGGGAAGCACGTGCTTCCCGGGGCCGTTCTTCATCTGGTCGAACAGACGGTCGAGCCCGCCCCGCCGACCTCAACTACCTCGTGCACGCGCCGATACTCCAGAGCGACACCCTCCCCGTCGCCCCTTCATGCATTCCATCGCGCGTGTGCTCGTCGCCGGTCGCGACGAGCCGAATCTTCATGCACTGCACCGCCTGCTCGAGTCGGCGGGACACACCGTATCTCGGACGGCAGGCGCCGAGGAGGCCGCGCGCCTGGTCAGCGCAGGGGAGGCGGACGTCGTGCTACTCGCGCACGATGCGCTCACGTCGCTCGACCTGCTGATGGAGGCGCAGGGTGGCGGCGCACCGATGAGCTTCATCGCGCTCTCCAGCACGCTCTCCACTTCACAAGTGCGAGAAGTGCTTCGCGCCGGAGTGTCGGACGTGGTCGATCCGGCCAGCGCCGAGCCAACGTTGCTCGCCGCGGTCGAGCGAGCGGCTCGCGAGGGGCAGCTCAGGCGGGAGCTGGCGATCCTCCGTGCGCGTGTCAGCGACGCGGCGCGGATTGCGCTCGTCGGGCGGTCGCCGGCGATTGGCCGCGTCAGGGAGCTGGTCAGCCGCGCCGCCGCGGGGCGAGCTCCCGTGCTGGTGACCGGGGAACGAGGAACGGGGAAAGATATCGTCGCCCGGTTGGTGCACGACCTGTCGGATCGCGCCGCTCGTCCGCTCGTCACCGTGCGATGCGCCGGCGCTCAGCCGGACGCCCTGGAGCGCGAGCTGTTCGGTCACGCCGCGACGGGTGAAGTCCGGGCGCGCGCCGGCCTGCTCGAAGAGGCGTGGGGAGGGACGATCGTGCTCGACGACGCCTCCGCGCTTCCCACCTCGCTGCGCGCGCAGCTCGCTCGTGCGAGCGCGTCCCGTTCGTCGCGCCGCGTCGGCGGTCAGGAGACGATCCCGGTGGACGTGCGACTGGTGCTCGTCGCGCGCGAGAGCGCCGCGGAGTCCGATGCCGCGTCGATCGAGGACCTGCTGGTGCGCTTCAGCGCGACGGTCGTCGACGTGCCGCCGCTGCGAGAGCGCCGCAGCGACATTCCGCTGCTCGTGCAGCACTTCCGGCGGCGTCTCGCCGCCGAGCACGGTCTCGATCTGCCCGCGGTGTCCCCAGACGACATACTGCCCCTGACGGCTCGAGAATGGGCCGGCAACGTCCGCGAGCTCGAGCACTGGGTGGAACGAGACGCGCTCGCGACCGACGGACGGCTGCGCACGGATCGCGGTGCGTTGCAGGGCGTCGATCTGGGTTCGTCGCAGGCGACGCTCGAGCAGCTCGAGCGCGCGTACATCATGCACGTGCTTCAGCTGGAATCGGGACATCAGAGCCGCACGGCGTCGCGACTCGGAATCGATCGGCGCACGCTCTATCGCAAGCTGAAACAGTACCGCAGCGAATAGCGCGCGGTCAGCGCACGTTATCGATCGCCCACGTCCAGAAGATCGCGTCCTCGGGCGACATGCCGCCGCGCGGCGCGAGACGCGCATCCGCATACCCGTACTGTCCGATGTCGAGAACGTACTGGGCGCGGCTGACGAGCGTTCCCCGGCAGACGCGGTCGGGTTCCGTCGTGCCGCGCAGCTCGGACATCCGTCGCGTCAGCTCGTCGATCACCGACGACGGGATCGACTGAGTCTCGCTCGGATAGACGAAGTGGAAGAAGAGCACGTACGTGAAGAGCAGCGGCCAGTGAAGGCCGAAGCGGTCGAGCACGCGGTCCCAGTCGAGCGTGGCGCCGCGCGCGCGTAGCATGTGCACGATGTCGGCGCCGTCGAATCGTTCGCGCTCCATGATGAACGACTTCTGCCACAGAAGCTCCTCGCATGGCACGATCTTGACCGGCATCCCGAGGACCTGCGTCTCGACGGCGTTGTCGAACCATCCATCGTCCACGGGACATGCGCCGTTTCCCGAGCTGAAGACCAGGTCGACGAAGTCCTCGTACCGCCACGCCTTGCCCAGCCAGTGCGGGAAGGTGAGCTCGGTTCGGTAGCCGGCCCCCTCCAGCGCCTCCATCGCCCGATCCAGGTCGCTGCGCCGAAGAAAGAGGTCGAAGTCCTTGGTGTTGCGCACGATCCCTGTGTACTCGAGGAAGGCGTGCGAGCCTCCGACGAGAAAGGGAACGGCCGCGTCGCTGAGCACGTGCAGCGTGCGCCGATAGAACGTATTGGTGTCCTGTGCGGACTCGTCGAGTGTCGACTGGCCGGCCATCCGATTCGAGGTCGAAGTCGGCCGCCACGAATGCAAGTCCGGGGCTAACGGCTGAGGCACCTGCGAGGGCGCTGGCCCGAATCCTTCTACATCGGGGTCCGACCAACGACCCGAGCCATATGCCGACGCGCGACACCGTCCGAATCGCCGCCGTGAGCGACATGCACTACGGCAAGCAGTCCCAGGGGATGCTGCAATCGCTGTTCAGTCAGATCGCCGAGATGGCGGACATTCTGGTCATGCCGGGCGATCTCACGGACTACGGGCTGCCGGAGGAGGCGCGAGTGCTGGCGCGCGACCTCACGGCCTGCGTGAAGATCCCGATCGTGGCCGTGCTCGGGAACCACGATTTCGAATCGGACCAGTCCGAGGAGGTCGCGCGCATCCTCACCGACGCCGGCGTGCACATGCTCGACGGCGACTCCGTGGAGATCCAGGGTGTCGGCTTCGCCGGCGTGAAAGGGTTCGCCGGAGGATTCGGGCGCGGTACGCTCGGAC
>DATEOG010000175.1:0-8570 GCA_035274345.1 Gemmatimonadaceae bacterium | reverse complement strand
CGACGCGCGACAGGCCGCGGCGGTGGCGCTGCTCGAGTGGGACGACTCGGATGATTCGACGTTCGTCGAGGAGGATGCAGTGCGCGACGACCAGCTGCGAATGATCTTCACCTGCTGTCATCCCGCACTCGCGCCCAGCGCGCAGGTGGCCCTCACCCTGCGACTGCTCGGCGGGCTCACGACGCCGGAGATCGCGCGCGCATTTCTCGTCCCCGAGGCGACGATGGCGCAGCGCCTCGTCCGCGCAAAGGGAAAGATTCGCGACGCGCACATTCCCTATCGAGTGCCCGAATCGCGCGAGCTGCCGCAGCGGCTGCGTGCAGTGACGGCAGTGATCTACCTCGTGTTCAACGAAGGCTACGCGGCGAGCGCAGGCGATCGGTTGATTCGCGAGGACCTGTGCGCCGAAGCGATCCGGCTCGGCCGGCTGCTGCACGAGCTGATGCCCGACGAGCCGGAGGTGATGGGGCTGCTCGCGCTGATGCTGCTCATCGAGGCACGACGCGCGGCGCGCACCACGGCCGATGGCGCGATGGTGCTGCTCGCCGAGCAGAATCGCGCGTCGTGGGATCGCGCGCTGATCGCCGAGGGGCAGGCGTTGGTGCGGCGATGCCTCGCGCACAACAGGCCTGGCCCCTATCAGATTCAGGCCGCCGTGAATGCGGTGCATGCCGACGCCACGCGCGCCGAAGACACCGACTGGCGGCAGATCCTCGCGCTGTACGACCTCCACATGTCGATCGCGCCGAGCTCGATCGTCGCGCTCAATCGCGCGGTGGCCGTCGCCGAGGTCGACGGGCCTGCCGCGGCGCTCGCGGTCGTCGACGGGTTGGACCTCGAGGACTATCGGTTCTTCCACGCGATCCGCGCTGACCTGCTCCGGCGGCTTGGCCGCACCGTGGAAGCGACTGCGGCGTACGACGCGGCGATCGCACGAAGCGAGAACGCGGTCGAGCGCGCCTTTCTCGAGGCGCAGCGGCATGCGCTGACGGTCGGCTGACGGGCGACTCAGCCCCGCGACCGAGCTGACCGAAGCAGCGGACTTGCGACCGCGATCACTCCTTGCTGGTGGCCTCGTTCGCGTTCCGAGCGGCACCGATGCGATCGATCGGCTGCACGGTCGGAAGCTCGTCCATGAGCACGATGACACCGTGCGGGCGACCGTGATTCCGCGCGATCAGCGGCAGGATCGTCGCTCTGCACATGATGCTGCGGCCGTGCCGAGTGCGCGCGGGCAGCACCGTCGCGAAGGTGTCGAGAGTGCCGGCGAGACAGGCGAGCGCGTGCGGGGCGAGTGCTGCAAGGGGGACAGCGACATCGATGTCGAAGAACGGCTTGTGCTCCGCTTCCGATCCAGACACTTCCCACAGATCCTCGGCCTGGCGGTTCCACACCAGCACGCGCAGATCGCGATCGAGCACCGCGATGCCGGAGCGCAGGCTCGTGAACATCGACTCGAGGAAAGTGCTCACCTCCGTCAGCGACGCGCTTCGCTGATGCAGCGCAGTGCTCACCTGCTGCAGCTCCTCGTTCGCGGACACCAGCTCGACGTTCATCGACGCGAGTGCCTCGTTGCTGCTCTGGAGCTCTTCGTTGACCGACTCCAACTGCTCCACGGTCGAGGACAGGTGGCTGCTGGTCGTCTCGAGGGCCTCGTTCTTCGACTGCAGCTGTTGATTGGCGGACTCGAGCTCCACTCGCGAATGGGCGAGCTGCTCCTCGAGGCGGTGCGAGTGCGTGACGTCGAGAAAGGAGATGCTCGCGCCCGCCGCATCGCCGGCTGGATCGAACAGCGGCGTGACGACGACGTCGAACCAGCGCGGTTCACCGTTGGGCGAGCGGCTCGACACCGACTCGCAGGCGATCGGCTCCCGCTCGTCGTAGACCCCATCGACGACCGTTCCCAGGTCGAGCGAGCGATCGACCAGCTGGAGGTCCCGCAAATCGCTGCCGACGTCCTTTTCTCCGAGCCCGAACGCTGCCCGTGCGCGCGCATTGGCAAGGAAGAGCCGCCCCAGATCGTCGACGATGAGCTGCGACACCGGGCCGGCGTCGAAGCTGCTGAGACGCAGCGAGACGATAGGCGAATCCGCTCGCCGAATGGGTGGCCGGACGAAGCGCGAGTGTGCCGTGACGCCGCGCGACTCGCCTTCCCGGTCCCGGCGGTCGTCCAGCTCTGCTTCGGACATGAGGTCGCTCTTCGCTCGGATGCGCTACCGCGGGGGAAGAACCTGGTGTCGAGCAGGCGCGAGCGGCGTAGCGCTTTCCCGCGCCGCCAGACCAGCGTGTCCGGCGTCCCCATCGTAAGATACAGTGCCCGCGCCTGCCTTCACGATCCGCTCCCTCCGACATGATCACAAGCCGTCTCGAGCGCTTGGCGAGTTCCCTCGCCGCCGTGCTTGCTTCGCTCATTCTTGCCGCGCCCGCCGGCGCGCAGGGCCAGCCCAGCATGGGCACCGGTCCCAGCCTTCCGAAGAGCGGGACCATCCCGCGCGACACCGCCTACGAGCGCAAGGTGCTCGCGGCGATGAAGGCGCCCGACGGCTTCACCATGCTGCACTACGCCGGGCCGCCGTTCGCGATGTACCCGACCGTCGTCGCACCGGCGCCGGACGGCTCGGTGTTCGTCGGCGTCGACCTCAACCTCGCGCAGGGCGCGGTGAAGGGTCGCGGGCGCGTCGTTCGTCTCGTCGACTCGGACGGAGACGGCCACGCCGACAGGTACACGATCTTCGCCGAGCTGGATAGTCCGCGCGGCATCGCCGTGGACGGCAACACCGTCTACGTCATGCACCCACCCGACCTGACGGCGTTCCGCGACACGAACGGCGACGGCATCGCCGACACGTCGGTCGTCCTCGTGAAGGATCTCGGGTTCAGCCTCGACGTCCGCAGCTCCGACCACGCGACGAACAACATCACGCTGGGCCCCGACGGCTGGATCTACGTCGCCGTCGGCGACTACGGGTACCTCAACGCGACGGGCAAGGACGGCGCGCGAATCACCCGCGAGGGCGGCTCGCTGGTGCGCGTGCGCCCCGACGGCACCGGGCTCGAGATGGTGACCGTCGGCACGCGCAACATCTACGACGTCGGCATCGATCCGTTCGCCCACGCGTTCGCGCGCGACAACACCAACGACGGTCGCGGCTGGAACACGCGCTTTCACTGGCTCGCGCCGGGCGCCCACATGGGGTACCCATCGCTCTTCCTGAACTTCCCGCAGGAGCCCATGCCGTCGCTCGCCGACTACGGCGCGGGCTCGGGCACCTCGGGACTGTGGATCCAGGATCCCGGCTTCCCCGACCAGTGGAACAACTCGCTCTTCACGGGCGACTGGACGGTGAACCGGATCTTCCAGCAGCCGGTGGAGCGCAAGGGCGCGAGCTGGTCGATCAAGCAGAACGACTTCATGACCGTGCCGCGCCAGATCGACATGGCGATGGATGATCAGTCGCACCTGTACGTGGCGAGCCTGATCGGCGGAGTGTTCAACTATGCCGGCGACACGGTGGGCGCGATCATCCGCGTGAGCTACCCGGGCAAGACGCCCTCGGCGGCGCTCCGGCCGGCGACGCGCACCGACGCACAGCTGCTCACGGCGCTGGGGTCGGCGAACGCCGTGCACCGGCTGTGGGCGCAGCGCGAGCTCGTGCACCGCGGCGCCAAGCCGGCGACGATCACACGGCTGCAGCGATATGCGCTCGACCGCCAGCTCGCGCGTGAGGGGCGGGCGTCGGCGCTGTTCACGCTCAAGCTGCTCGCGGGCGCGCGTGCGAACGCGACGATCCAGCGCGTCGCCACCGAGCCGGCAATGCGCGAGCTCGCCCTCCGCGTGCTGACGGACGACAAGCGGCAGCTCGGCGGCGTTCCCGTGGCGCTGTTCGTGACCGCGCTGAACGACGCGGACCTCGCCGTGCGCGCCGCAGCGCTCAACGGTCTCGTGCGCCTGAACGCGCGCGACCGCGCCGAGTCGATCGTTCCGCTGCTCACCAGCCCCGACAGCGCGCTGGCGCACCTCGCTGTCCAGGCGCTCGTGTCACTCGGTGCCCGCGACGTGGCGCTGCGCGCGCTCACCGCGGCGGGCTCTTCGCCCGACCTGCGCATCCGCGCGCGGCACGTGCTGCAGCAGATGCACGACGCCCAGACGGTTTCGGCGCTCTTGGCTGCCAACGGCAATGCCAGTGACCCAATGGCAAAGCGCGAGCTCATTTCCACTCTGGCGCGCCTCTACAACACCGAAGGCCCGTGGAAGGGCGACTGGTGGGGGACGTATCCGACGACCGTGGGCCCGTACTTCGTTCCCGCGACGTGGGAGGAGAGCGCCCGGATCAAGCCCGTGCTGCGCCAGACGCTGCTCGCACAGACCGGTGGCGACTTCGACGCGCTCGTCGACCTGTACGCGAAAAATCGCGTCGTGCCCTTGGGCGCGAAGGCGCTCTTCCTCGCCGTCGCGGGATCTCCTGCTGCCGCGCAGCGAGACGCGCTGGTGGACGCGCTCGTCGGCTCGTCGCAGCTCGCCGCGTCGGCGGTACCGCTCGTCGCGCGTCTCGACGCGACCAGCCCCGCGCTCCACGCCGCCGTCGCAGAGCTGCTCGCGGGCGAGACGGCGTTCGAGCCGCAAACACTGGCGCTGGCGCGCACGGCGGTGCTCGACACGACGCTCGCTGCCGCGACACGGGCGAAGCTGCTCACCGCGATCGCCGGGATCAGCGGCGACGCGGGTCGCGATGCGTCGACGGAGATCTTCGCGCGCCTCACACCGCGCGCCGGCGCAGGCATGGCGGCGAACGATCCGGTCGAAGCGGCGTGGCGCAGCTGGGTGGGTCAGCGGCAGCGCGCCGGCCAGCTCGACTACTTCGTCGACCTCGTGCGCACCGCGAAGGAGCCGGCGCAGCGCACACTCGCCTACGCCGTGCTGCTCCAGGCGGCGCGCAACCAACGCGCGCCCGCCGCGGTCCGCGAGAAGGTGACGCCGGTGATCGACGCGGCCTGGGCCGACGCGGCGCTCGCACCGCAGCTCGTCGACGCAATCACGATCATGCGCGTGGAGAGCCAGTACACGCAGCAGCTCGAGGCGTACAAGGCGAAGCAGGCCGCCAAGCCGGGCTCGAAGTAGGCGATCATCACCGATGCACGACGCGGGGCGACGGATCATCCGTCGCCCCGCGTCGCGTCAGGGCGTCCGCGGCCAGGCGAGCTCCGTGCGCGCGCCGAGATAGGGCGCGACGCGCGACTCCGGGATCCCCGCCGCGCGCACGTCGTGCGCGAGGGGACGCAGCAGGCCGTCGAGGAGAAGCTCGTACAGGACCGGATCGGCCTCGCCGATCAGCCGCTCGAGCGTTCGCGCGAACCGCGCGAACTCCGCCACGCGGCCCACCGCGAGCAGTTCCACCACATGCCGGCGCACGGCGTCGAGCAGGTCGCGGTCGCTCGGCCCATCCGCGCCATACGTGCGTCGCTGCGCGTCCCAGGACTCGCGAAGTTCAGGGCACGCGCCGAGCAGCGTGGACTCGAGGAAGGGGCTGGTCATGGTCGATCGAGCATTGCGTCCGAGCTACTATTCAATACTGTCCGTCGTCTTCCCGCGAGGCCGACTCATGCGTCACGCCATCCCGCTCTGCGCCCTTCTGCTCGGCGCCTGCATGTCATCGCATCCCGCTTCTTCCTCCGCTCCGGCGGCTGGCGCGCCTGTCACAGTGAGCGCGGCGACCACGCCGCCCGACGATCCCTACCTCTGGCTCGAGGACATCGAGGGCGACCGGTCGATGCAGTGGGTGAAGGCCCACAACACCACGTCGCTCGGCACCCTGCAGAGCGATCCGCGCTACGCGAAGCTCCACGGTGACGCGCTTCGCATCGTCGAGGCCACGGACCGTATCCCGTCGCCGGACATCCGCGGCAACTCGATCTACAACTTCTGGCAGGATCCGACGCACGTGCGCGGCATCCTGCGTCGCACGACGCCGGCGAGCTATCGCAGCGCGAACCCCGAATGGGAGACCGTGCTCGACGTCGACGCGCTTTCGGCCAGCGAGGGCGCGAACTGGGTGTGGCACGGCACGAGCTGCCTCCGTCCCGAGGAGCGGCGCTGTCTCGTCGCGCTGTCGAACGGCGGCAAGGATGCCGACGCGATGCGCGAGTTCGATCTCGTGACGAAGCAGTTCGTCGACGGCGGCTTCAAGCTGCCCGAGTCGAAGGGGAACGCGACGTGGGTGGACGAGAACACGCTGCTCGTCTGGCGCGACTTCGGGCCCGGCACCCTCACGAAGTCGGGCTATCCGTTCATCGTGAAGAAGCTCGAGCGCGGCAAGCCGATCGAGCAGGCGGTGGAGGTGTTCCGCGGCTCGCCCGACCACGTGGCGGCGAACGCGTTCACGGTGCGTGACGCCGACGGCAAGCTCCAGGCGGTGCTCGCGAGCCGGAGCCTCACCTTCTACGAGGAGGAGATCTGGCTGCTGCGCGACGACGGGGCGCCGGTGCAGCTCCCCTTCCCGAAGCGCAACGGCATCCGCGGCCTCGTGGACGGCCAGCTCGTGTTCACCACGGAGATCGCGTGGAACGGGTTCGAGACGGGCGACCTGCTCGCGTACGACCTCGCTGCGCTGAAGCGCGATCCGGCCAGCGCGAAGGCGTCGCTCATCCTCCGTCCCGGTCCGCGCGAGTCGATCGAGGGAACCAACATCACGCGCAACACGCTCGTCGTGAATCTGAGCGAGAACGTGAAGGGCGCGGCGTACGTCTACCGGCACGGCGCGAACGGGTGGACGCGCACGCGGCTCGCACTTCCCGAGAACGCGACGATCGGGCTCGGCTCCGCGTCGCGTGAGAGCGACGAGCTGTTCGTCACCGTCTCGAGCTATCTGCTGCCCAACAGCCTGTGGCTCGCCGACGCCGCGTCGGGGAAGGTCGAGAAGGTGAAGTCGATGCCCGAGCGGTTCGACGCGTCGGCGCTGGAGATGACACAGTATGAGGCGACATCGGCCGACGGAACGAAGGTGCCGTACTTCGTCGTCGGACCGCGCGGCATGCCGCGCGACGGCAGCAACCCCACCGTGCTGTACGGCTACGGCGGGTATCAGATCAGCCTCCTGCCCGGATATTCCGGCACCGTCGGCAAGCTGTGGCTGGAGAACGGCGGCGTGTACGTGGTGGCGAACACGCGCGGCGGCGGCGAGTTCGGCCCGGCGTGGCACCAGGCGGCGCAGGGGGAGAACCGGCATCGCGCGCACGAGGACTTCGCCGCGGTGGCGCAGGACCTCATCGCGCGGAAGATCACGTCGCCGCGCCGGCTCGGGATCATGGGCGGCTCGCAGGGCGGGCTGTTCATGGGCGTCGCGATGACGCAGCATCCGGAGCTGTTCAATGCCGCCGTGATCCAGGTGCCCCTGTTCGACATGATGCGGTTCCACAAGCTGCTCGCCGGGGCGTCGTGGGTGGCCGAATACGGGAACCCCGACATTCCCGAGCAGCGCGCGTGGATCGCGACGTACTCCCCATACCAGGCGCTCGCGGCGAACAAGAAGTATCCCGAGCCGTTCATCCACACGTCGACCAAGGACGACCGCGTCCATCCCGGTCACGCGCGGAAGGCGGTCGCGCGACTCGAGGAGCTCGGCTATCCCGTGCTCTTCTACGAGAACACCGACGGCGGTCACTCCGCCGCGGCGAACCTCAAGGAGACGGCGAAGCGTATCGCGCTCGAGTGGACGTATCTGTCCCGGAAGTTGATGGACAACCGGGCTCCGACACCGTAGCGTCGATGGCGACGAGCGCATCGCGGAGCGCGCTCGTTCAGCGCGGGCTCGCGCTCAACTGGCTGACGATCGGCTACAACGTCGTCGAAGCGGTGGTCGCGATCGGAGCCGGCGTGGTCGCGGGGAGCGTCGCCCTCCTCGGCTTCGGCCTCGACAGCGTGATCGAGGTAACGGCGAGCG
The DNA here is from genome assembly GCA_035274345.1 of Gemmatimonadaceae bacterium. Taxonomy (GTDB): domain Bacteria; phylum Gemmatimonadota; class Gemmatimonadetes; order Gemmatimonadales; family Gemmatimonadaceae; genus AG11. The sequence goes on along the minus strand of DATEOG010000175.1, from coordinate 633 downwards.
GCGCCGCGCAGTGGCGGCTGCGCGCCGATCTCGATGCGATGCGCCGCGAGCGCGCCGAGCGAACGACGCTGCGCATCATCGGCTGGTCGTTCCTCGCGCTGGCCGCGTACGTCGTCATCGACAGTGCCAAGACGCTGCTGGAGCACGAGCCGCCCGAGCGCAGCGTGGTCGGTCTCGCGCTGCTCGCGCTGTCGGCTGTGGTGATGCCGGTGCTCGCGCGCGCGAAGCGACGCGTCGCCCGCCAGATGTCGAGCCGCGCGCTCGAATCCGAGGCGACGCAGACGTCGCTGTGCGCGTATCTCTCCGTGATCGCGCTGGCGGGAGTTGCGTTCAATGCATGGTTCGGCTGGTGGTGGGCCGATCCCGTGGCCGCGCTGGCGATGGTGCCGATCATCGCGAGGGAGGGCGTCGACGGCGTACGCGCCAAGGCTTGTGAGTGCGGATGAGACGAGACCGAGGAACCGCGAATCAGGCCTCGGGCGCGAGCTCGTCGTGGCGCTGTGTGGCCCGCACTTCGACATGATCGATGGGGGGCACGTCAGCCGCTGGATCTGGGCCGGACCGGTGGTCTTCCTTGTCCACGACGCGGAGGGATCCTGACCGTGGCGCCGCGGCTGCGCGCCCACCGAGCCG
>DATEOG010000174.1:0-16508 GCA_035274345.1 Gemmatimonadaceae bacterium | reverse complement strand
GCCGGGCACGTCGCCGCGGCCGAGCCAGCGGGCGAGATACCAGCCCGGGTAGAAGCGCGCCACGCGGCCGAGCGCGGCGAACTTCTCGCCGCCCGACGACTCCTTGTCGACGAGCGCGAACGCCGTCTTGAAGTGATGATCGACCGCCTCACGCGCGATGAACAGCCGCATGATCTCCGACGAACCCTCGAAGATCAGGTTGATGCGGAAGTCGCGCATCGCGCGCTCGACGGGAATCGCCGCCTCGCCGCGTTCGCGCAGCGAGTCCGCCGTCTCGTAGCCGCGGCCGCCGCGGATCTGGAGCGTGTCGTCGACGATGCGCCAGCCGGTCTCGGTGTTCCACATCTTGGCGATCGCCGCCTCGAGGCGGATGTCGTACTTGCCGCGCTCGGCGAGGGCGACGGCGAGCTCCGCGACCGATTCCATCGCGAAGGTATTCGCCGCCATCAGCGCGATCTTCTGGGCCACGGCCTCGTGCTTCCCGATGGGCTGGCCCCATTGCACGCGCTGATTCGCCCAGGTCCGCGCGACCTGCAGCATCGCCTTGCCGCCGCCGGCGCAGCTCGCGGGGAGCGTGAGCCGCCCGGTGTTGAGCGTGATGAGCGCGAGCTTGAGCCCCTTCCCCTCGCCCCAGAGGATGTTCTCGCTCGGCACGCGCACGTTCGTGAACCGCACGACGCCATTCTCGATCGCCTTGAGGCCCATGAACCGGCAGCGGTGCGCGATCTCCACTCCGGGCGCGTCGGCCTCCACGATGAACGCCGTGATCTGCTTGCGCGGCTTGCCGTTCACGACGGCGTCGGGCGTGCGTGCCATGACGACGAGGAGGTCGGCGCGCGTGCCGTTCGTGCACCACAGCTTCTCGCCGTTCAGCGTCCAGCTCTTCCCGTCTTCGCTGGGCGTCGCGCTGGTGCGGAGATTGGCGGGGTCGGAGCCGGCGTCCACCTCGGTGAGGGCGAACGCGGAGATCGCGCCTCTCGCCAGCCGCGGGAAGAAGCGCTGCTTCTGCTCCGGCGTGCCGAACAGCTTCAACGGCTGCGGCAATCCGATGGATTGATGGGCCGACAGGAGCGCGGCGAGCGATCCGTCCTTGCTCGTGACCATCGCGATCGCGCGCGTGTAGCTCGCGTACGACAACCCGACGCCGCCGTATTCGGTCGGGATCTTGATGCCGAAGGCGCCCATCTCCCGCAGCTCCTGCACGAGCGGCTCGGGGATGTCGCCCGTCCGATCGATCATGTCGGAGTCGACGCGCTCGAGGAAGTCACGCAGCTTCGCGAAGAATGCCGCGGCCCGCACCTGCTCGGCCGGATCCTCGACGACGGGATGCGGATGAATGAGGTCGAGACGAAAGCGGCCCAGGAACAGCTCGCGGACGAAGCTGGGTCCCGACCATTCGCTCTCGCGCGCCGCTTCAGCGACGTCGCGAGCTTCCTTCTCGGAGGCGAGACCTGCAGGGGCAGCGTGCTGCTCGGCCATGGGGTGCTCGGCGTGAAGTCTGAGAAAGCTATGAACTGAGATTCATTGTTGCATCGACTGGGCCGCAGTCCGCCGTGCCCCGCATCACGGCATCCGGCGCTCACGCCAGATCACGGCCAGTGCACCGACGACCGCGGTCGCCGCGAAGAAGAACCACTGGATCGCGTAGCTTCGATGCGCGCCTTCGTCGAGCGCGGGCATCTCCCGTCGGACGGGATGGGAGCTCGCGGTGTCGCCGGTCTGGACGAGGTAATAGGGCGCCAGCGGATACGGCACGCGCGTGGACACCTCGCGCCGGCTGACCCGCCGGACGAGGCGCGGATCCCTGCCTGGGGTCGTAGTTCCGGCGTCGGGTGCGTACTGCTGCACGTAGGCCTCTACGGTCGCGGAATCGCGCTCTCGCCAGCGGGCGCGATCGACGCTGCCTCCATCGGGGGAATACACCCAGCCTCGATCCACGAGCACCGCCGTGTCGGAGCCGGCGAGCCGCATCGGCGTTAGGAGCTCGACGCCGGGCGCGCCCTGATGAGTGCGACTGGAGAGCACGAGCTCGTTGGCGTAGTCGAACACTCCCGTGACCGTGGCGCGGCGGTAGTGTGCGGCCGCTGTATCACGTGGCAGCGAAGCGAACTGAACAGATGGTGCCTGCTGCTGGGACGCGATCGTGGCGTTTCGCCGCACTTTCTCGTGGAGTCTTGCAAGCTGCCAGATCCCGAGCCGTACAAATAGAATGGCGGCGAGGGTCGCCAGCGCGCAGAAGACGATGCTACGGCGTGACATAGCCTCAAGCTACCGCCGTGCTCGGCGGTCGGCACGATTTCCGCCCTAGGGCGCGGCATGTCGCGCATGTCCGCCTCCGCCCATCGGGTGATCCCGAGCCCCGAGCCGGCCCGCCTCGCCGCCACCGCGGTGACGCGGCGCCGGCGCACGGAGCAGGCGCGCGAGCTGGTCGGCCATGGCCACTCCGTTCAGTTCTTCGAAGACGACCGCTTCCTCGTGGACACGGTCGTCGACTTCTTCGCCGTCGGCCTGGTGGACGGCCTGGGCGCCGTGGCGGTCGCCACGCGCGAGCACATCACGGCGATCTCCCACGGACTGCACGAGAAGGGATTCGACGTCGAACGCACCTGCACCAACGGTCAGCTGACGTTCCTCGACGCAGAGGAGCTGCTCGCGTCGTTCATGGCCGGTCCGTTGCCCGACGCCGGAGGGTTCCGGCGGGCGATGGACGGAGTGCTCGGAAGCCACGCGCGGTTCGGCGACGGCGCCCGCGAACGGCGTCCGGTACTGGCGTTCGGCGAGATGACCGACCTGCTCGCCCGTCAGGGCAATCTCGAGGGAGCCCTTCGGCTCGAGGAGCTGTGGAACGAGCTCGCCGAGACGTACACGTTCTCGCAGCTCTGTGCCTACTCGCTCGGCGCGTTCTCGGAGGACACGCACGACGCCGCGCTGCGCGCGATCTGCAACCAGCATACGCACGTGTTGCCCACCGAGCGGTACATGCGGGTGGACGACAGCGCGCGGTTGCGCGAGATCGCGCTGCTGCAGCAGCGGGCGCTCGCGCTGGAGACGGAGCTGCTGCGTCGCCGCGAGCTCGAGGGGGAGCTTCGCGACGCGCTTCGCGCCGCGCATGCGGCGAGCCGGGCGAAGAGCGATTTTCTCACGGGGATGAGCCACGAGCTGCGCACGCCGCTCAACGCGATCGGCGGACATGCACAGCTGCTCGAGATGGGACTGCACGGTGCACTCACCGACGCGCAGCGCGAGGCGCTCGAACGCATCCAGCGCAGCCAGCGGCATCTCCTCGCGATGATCAGCGATCTGCTGAGTCTTGCCGAGGTCGACGCGGGACGCGTGCGCTACTCGATCGAGCACCTGCCGGTCGCGCCGGTGATCGAAGGGTTGGCGACGCTCCTGGCGCCGGTGGCGGGGACGAATGGGATCGCGATCGCGGCGCGCCCGCCCGCGGCCGGCGACGAGCCGCTGCACGTGCAGGCGGACCCGGAGAAGCTGCAGCAGATCCTGCTCAACGTGGTCACCAACGCCATCAGGTTCTCGACGCACGGTGGACGGATCACGATCGAGGCGGCCCGCTGCCCGACCGATGCGTCGCTCGTCGAGATCCGGGTGCACGACACCGGCGTCGGAATACCGGCGTCGCAGCTCGCGTCGATCTTCGAGCCGTTCGTGCAGCTCGGCGTGCCCGTGCACGGGCAGCGGGAAGGAGTCGGGCTCGGGCTGTCGATCAGTCGGATGCTCGCGCGCGGGATGGGCGGAGAGCTGAGCGCGGAGAGCGAGGTCGGCGCGGGATCGACGGTGACGCTCGCGTTGCCGCTAGCTTGAGCTTTGCGCGATGCGCAATGCGCGATGCGCTGAGCCTCGGGACGTTTCTACCTCGCTTCAGTCCCGGCAGTAGCACAGAGCGCAATGCGCATTGCGCACCGCCGTCATTTCACAGCCACATCCCAAGCCGCGGTACGAACCCGTCCCCTGATACGCAGCTGGACCCACACGCGGTAACGTCCAGGACTCGGGAACGCGTACGGAAACGACAGCTCGCTGATCGCCTGCTCGCCAGCCATCGTCATCGGCGCGTTGCTCAGTCGCAGCCGTCCGTCGGCCGTCGTATCCCCTCGGTCGCGCAGCACGAACGCGACTTCCGACGCCATCGCTCCGGTGCCACTCGGGTGCAGATGGATGAACACACCGCCGTCGTGTCGGACGACGACGGCGTGTCCCGCCATCCCGAGATACGGCTCGACGTGCACCGAGTCGCCAGTGACTCCGCGCAGCGCGAAGCGAAGCGCACCGGGCTCGTTCGCCACCGGCCGCGGTTCTCCCGCCCACGAGATCGCGACGTCGCCGAGCTGCACGTCGCGCATCGTCGGGAGCGTCGCGGTCGGGCCCTCGAACCACGAATCGTCCGCGTCGAGGGTTGAAACGCCTGCTGGAGCGAGGGGCGCCGTAAGCGCGATCGAGTCCACCAGCGTGCGCTGAAACCCCGTCTCGTGCACGACGTCGGCGTAGAGGCGATAGCGACCGGCGGGCAGCGGCGGGAGCGCACTCACCAGCGTCGCGTCATCGACGAGCGCGGGATGCAGATGCGCCAGCACGCCGAGCGTGTCGATCCGGGCGAGGAACAGGTGCGAGATTTTGCCGTGGTCGGGCATGAGCGGGCTGACGCGGCGCTCGTTCCAGTTGGTGTCGACGATTCGCAGCGCGAGCGTCGGCACGCCCGCGGAGTCGCGCACGGCGGCTTCGGTGCGCATCGGACGGTAGAGAGTCTGCCGATACGCCGTCGCCTCGGCGTTCCACCACTTCGCGCCGCCGAAGATCATCAGTGCCATGATCGGCGTCGCGATGGCGGTCCCGATGCGAGCGCGCCTGCGCCGCGCGGGTGGAACTGGCTCGCCCGGCGGCACCTGGCTCTCGCCGACCGCCGCGTGCACCGCCGTGATGACGCCGGCGACCAGCAGCGTGCCGAGCGCGATCAACAGCCACCGCAGACCCGACGAGAGCTGCAGCTGGCCCGTGGCCACCGCGGCGACGGGCACGATCAACGTGCCCTGCCCCGCCGAGCCCGCGACGGTCACGTGCACGCTGTACGAGCCGCCGGCCATGAGCCACAGCTTGCCGCTGTACGTTCCGGCCGAGCCGCGCACCGGCTTCGCGTCGTCGGCGCTCGGGGCACCCTTGGTGCCGGCGCGCCAGTACACCGGTCGGACGGTCACGCTCGACACGCGACGATCGGGAGCGTGGACGACGATCTCGGCGATTCCCGGCACCACCTGTGGAGGTCGCACGACCACGTCCACCGCGTAGGGACCGGCGCGTCCCGACCGGAACACATCAGGGCTGCCGACGTGCGCCGCGAGCATCACCGCCATGGCCAGGGCGATCGCCGCGCGCACCGCCCCCGCCAGCGCGCGCACGGACGTCAACGTTGCACGCGCGTCATCCAGCGGCCCCACGCGCGCCCGACGGCACTGGCCATCGTCGCGTACAGGAGCGCCCACGCGAGAAGCACGGCGAGTGGTGGCTGGCCCGGTCGCGGCGGACGGAAGCGATGGGCGAGCTGCGTCGATTCCATCGTGCGCCAGTACACGAAGTTGTCGGTGTGGAAGAACCAGTTGCGCCCGAAGCGCATGAGGAAATCAGCGAACGGCCACTGCGCGGCGATGAACGAGAGGAGAAACGCCGCGCCGAGCGCCGCCGACGCGATCCACCACGAACGATCCCGCACGCGGCGCCAGGTGAGATCGAGCGCGAACGCCGGCACGACGAGCAGCAGCGGGAAGTCGAGCGGGACGTAGTGCGTGATGTTCTGATAGATCGGGCCGAGCTTCGGCGTGGCCGGGAAGAGCATGAGCACCCAGCTCGTTCCCGCGACCACCGCCATGTAGATCAGCGCGGCGGTGGTGGCGGGCCACCGCGACCGCCCGGCCACGGCGACGGCGACCAGCAATACGGGAAACACGCGCGACAGCGTGCGGTAGAACACGCCGTTGTGCATCACTGTCCGCGACGAGTCCTCGAACAAGAGGATCGCGAGAATGGAGAGGAAGAACCCCGAGGCGGCGGCGAACAGCATCGCCGCACGTTCGCGCGTCGGTCCATCGGACGCGTTCTGGAGCGCGAGCGTGCGAAGCAACGCCCCGAGCACGATGCCCATCATGCCGAGTCCGAGCACGATGTGCGGTGGGCTGACGATGCGCACGTCGAGACCGTAGGCATCGTGCCACCAGTCATCGAACGGCGCGGAGGCGAGCATTGCGCCGCAGCCGAGGACGCAGACCCATGCGCCAAGCGGCGCCCGGAATCCCCAGAACGACACGGCGCTCGCCTTCTCCTCCGCAGTGCCACGGAACGTCGTGCGGAGCGCGAGCAGGCCCGAGCTCACGCCGGCCACCAGTCCTCCCCCCTGAATGAGGAGGTGCGCCGGCGTCCAGAACGTGTCGCGACCAATGGACATGTGCCACGAGATGTCCCAGAGCAGGCCGACGACGACCATGGCCGCGGAGGCGACGACGGCGTAGACGTGCCAGGCCCAGGAGAGAATGACTGAGCGCTCGGCGGGAGCCGAGTAGGCCGTTGCGGCGCCGGGGTCGAGGGTGAAGGCCATTGGATGGTGCGTAGTGAGTGGTGAGTGATGGGTGATGGGTGAAATCGTCGTGAGCGGCGTCGGTAGTCACCCTCCACCCACTACCCACAACTCAGAACCGTTCTAAAAAAGCGACATCTGCTCCCCGAGCGTCGACGGATCAATCGACGTCATGCCAAGCATTCGCTGCAACTCTCGAGCGCTCTCTGGTGAGTGGCCTGCGAAGTGGTTGTTCACGTAGCCGTACACCTTGACCTGGATCTCCGCGAGTGGCCAGAGCACGCCGGACCAGGCCTCCAGCTCAGCGGCGCGGTCGACCTGGATGCGGGAGTAGTCGATGATGTCGCGATCCGGTCCCATCCATCGCACGTAAACGAAGTCTGTCGTCGGACGGGTGGCGAGCGAGAGCATCTGCTTGCGCGGGATCCAGCGCGCATCGGAGAGCGTGAGCGCCACGTCGTGCTCGGCGAGAAGCGCCAGCACGCCGTCGTTGATCCAGGCGCGCTGTCGGAACTCGACGGCAAAGCGGATGTCGCGAGGAAGCTTCGGGAGCATGGCCGCGAGGGCCGGCAGCTCGACCGGACCGAAGTCGGGGCCGAGCTGGATGAGCACCGGACCCAACTTCTCGCCGAGCTCGCGGGCCCGGTCATAGAACTGAAGCGCAATGTCGTCGGCATCGCGCAGACGCCGCTCGTGCGTGATCTCCTGTGGCAGCTTGAGCGCAAAGGTGAATCCGGCCGGCGTGCGGTCGTACCAGCCGCGCACCGTCTTCGCCGCAGGCACGGCGTAAAACGTCGAGTCCACCTCTACCGTGTCGAACGCGCGAGCGTACACGGTGAGATAGTCCGCGGGTCGCGTGCCCGTCGGATAGAACGGGCCGACCCACGCGTCATAGTTCCAGCCCTGGGTGCCGAGGCGAATGCGCGCCATGGTCGAACAATGGGCGGGCATGTCGGCACGCTGTCAAGCTAAGCCCGTTAGCCGCGAGCAAATCGTGGCGCGCGCGCGACGAAGCAAGCCGCGTTCACCAATTTGTTGAGGTCCCGAACTTGCTTTCCCAATGGCCAAGCTCGTTCACCCACACACGGGAGATGAACATGGACAATCGGGATTTCACCGACTCGACGGATGGCCGGATCGAACGCGCCAAGGACAAGGCGCTCGGGAAGCACGACGACCATCCGAGCGTAGCCGACCAGGTCGGTGAAGGCGTGGGCAGCATCGGCGGGATGGTGGCCGGTGCAACGATCGGCACGGTCGCCGGTCCCATCGGGACGCTCATCGGCGGTATCGCGGGTGCGGTAGGCGGCTGGTGGACCGGACGCGCGGTGACGGAAGCGGCCGGCGCGCTCTCGAGCGACGACGACGCCTATTATCGCTCGCACTATGAATCGTCGGCGAACCGCCTCGCGGATCGCGGTTACGAGCACGTGCGCCCCGCGTACCAGCTCGGCCAGGTTGCGTCACGTAATCCGGACTACGCGAGCCGTAGCTGGAACGACGTCGAGAGCGACCTCCAGCGCGGCTGGAATGCCGACGCCACCAAGCAGTATGGCGACTGGTCGACGGTGCGTCCGTACGCCAGCGAGGGGTTCAATCGCGGTCGCTCGACGCTCGGCGCAACCGCCGCGCGCGCCGACGACGCGCTGCACAGAACCGGCAACGCGATGGAGAACGCCGCGGAGCGCACGGCGGCGGGTGCCAAGAACCTCGGGCACAAGGCGGCGAACGCCGTCGACGACATGAAGGATCGGGTCGACGGCAATCCGGCCTCGCGGCCGGGGCCCGACGCCACCGACTCGTCGCGTCGCTTCGATTCGCGCTGACGCGCGCATCGGTCCGCTGAGCGATCAGCGGTAGGTCTCGAAGAACCCCGCTCCGCGTCCCGCGAGCGGGGTTCCTCGTATCCGTCCGCTGATCGTCGCGGTGCCCTTCATCTGCACGAAATACGGGCGGTCGAGGGTGCGACCCGCCAGACCTTCCCCACGCTCGACGGCGGAGTCGCGCGTGTCGGTCGCAGTCGCGTCCTCGATCGTCAGGACGATGCGCAGCGTGTCGTCGCCACGCACGTCGACCATCTCCGCACGCGATGGGCTCTTGATAGAGACGCCGTTCACGCGTGTGGTGCGCCCATCGACGTACGTGATGTCGCGCGGACGGAAGAGAGCGAGAAATCCGGTGGAGTCCACGAGATAGACGATGAGCGGCGGCGCCGTGGCCACGCTGTCCGCAGGTTCTACCCGACCGTACAGGAAGGTGTACGAACCCGCACGTGCGGCGCCCCACTGCCAGGTGACGCCGCGCCACACGCCCCAGTTGTGATCGTGATACGCCTGCGCCGCGTCGTATCGCTCGCACTGCGCGGCGACACAGATCGAGCCGCTCGCCTCCGCGCGGAGCGCCGGCACGACGTATCCACTCACGATGCCGCTCGTGAGCGTCGCGCCCGGGAAGTACGCGCCGTCGGCCGGCGCGACGACGAGATCGAGCGTCACCGGCGTACCGGAGCCCTCCTCTCGTGCCTCACCGCGGACGGCGTAGCGGCCATCCGGGAGCACCGTGACTGTCGCTGCACCGAGGCGGAGATCGGCGTCGGTCGTGGAGAAGCGCACGGCCGACGACGCGACGCTGGTCGTGAAGCGACGGGCGGGCTGTCCCTGCTCGTGCAGCGTGACGAGCAGCTGACCTCCCCAGCGATCAGCGGCGCCGCCGACCTCACCACCGAGCATGAACGTGATGAACGCCCAGCGGCGCCGGTCGGGCGACATCACGTTGAAGTAGTGCCACTCCGCCCAGGTCGGATCGCCCCGTGCTTCGGCGGGCGGCAGGTGGAACCGGTCGATCTCGTGGCGCAGCTCGCGCGGCGTCGGCGAGCGCCAGCGGCGGTCGAGCGAGTCGTCGGTCCAGGCGCCCGCCGTAATCGCCGGCCCCGCGCCGATGGCCGTCGTTCGCGAGGGGATGTCGGCCGATGCGCGCACCGGCCGCTCGCGTCCGTCGCGCGTTCGCAGGTAGAGCAGCTTGCCCTCGATCTGCGGCGACACCGATGAGACGGCGCCGGCAAGCCGCGGCGCAGCGAGCAGCTGACGATAGATGAACCGCGCGTGGTCGATCGAGAAGAACAGACCACCGAGTCCGCCCGTCTTGAGCACTTCGACGTCGACTCCCTCGGGGAGAACGGTGATCTCCCCGCCGCCGACGAGGCGCTCGTCCCTCGACTGGTCGAGCAGAGCCTCGCCGATCGAGAGGAGCACGATCATGACGGCGACGCCCATGCTGAAACCGAACAGCAGGAACACACTGCGCCATGGCTTGAGCGTCAGGTTGCGCGCCGCGAGGAGGCGGATCATCCGACGATCTCTCCGTCGCGCATGTGCACGACGCGTCGGGCCGCCCGCGCGAGCTCCTCGTCATGGGTGACGACGACGATCGTCGTGCCGTCGTCGTTCAGTCGCTCGAACAGCGCGATCATCTCCGCGCCGGTGCGCGCATCGAGCTCACCGGTGGGCTCGTCGGCGAGGAGAAGCGAGGGCCGGTTGGCGAGCGCCCGCGCGATGGCGACGCGCTGCTGTTCGCCTCCCGACAGCTGCGACGGACGGTGGCGCTCGCGCTTGCGCAGGCCGACATAGTCGAGAAGCTCGACCGCACGTTCGCGCCGCTCGGCGCCGGCCATTCCCGCTTCGGCGAGCGGAAGCTCGACGTTCTCGCGCGCCGTGAGCGCCTGCATGAGATAGAACCGCTGAAACACGAAGCCGATTCGTCGCAGGCGGAACTCGGTGGCGCGCGAGTCGCTCAGGCGGTCGACCCGCTCGCCGGCGATCGAGAGTTCGCCCGAGGTCGGCTGATCGATGACACCGAGCAGGTTGAGGAGGGTGCTCTTGCCGCAGCCGGATGGACCGACGATCGCCACGTGCTCCCGTTCGTGAACGGCCAGCGACACGCCACGGAGCGCGTGCACGATCTCGTCGCCCATGCGGTAATCGCGCACGAGACCACGCGCCTCGACGATCGTGCTCATCCCACCGCCTCCTGTCGCAGGGTGGCGGCGATCGGGCGGGACGAGCCGCGCCATGAGGGATACAGCCCGGCCAGCACGCCGCTGAGCGCAAGGAGGCCGAGTGCCGTCAATGCGGCCCGCGGCTGGAAGAGAAAGAAATCGATGCGTTCGGGCAGACCGGGGAAGCTCGCGAGGATCGAGTTGAGCCAGCGCGCCGTCACGAGCCCCAGCGCCAGGCCGATCGGCGACGCAACCAGCATGAGGACCGACGACTCGAGCAGGATCTGCGCGACGACCCGCCAGCGCCGCACGCCGATCGCGCGCATCACGGAGATCTCGCCGATGCGCTCGTTGACCGACACCGTGACGAGCGTCGTGACGAGCAGGAAGCCCACGACGAGGCTCACCGCACCGAGGATGACGGCAAGCTGACGGAAGTAGCTCAGGCGCTCGTCCACCTGCTTCAGCGCCTCACTCGTGGAGATCACGGTGACCATGCGCAACTGCGCCGCAAGGTCGGCGCGCTCGCGTTCGACGTCGACGCCGGTTCGAACCCGGACCATGGCGAGCGAGGCGCGGCCCTCGGACGCCGGTCCGTTCATGGCGCGCAGCGTGCCGATCGGCAGTGCGACGGCACGCTGGTCGAGGGCGAGATAGATGAACCGCACGCGTCCGACGATTCGCAGCACCCGTTGCCCCGAGAGCGTACGCAGCTGCGGGTCGTAGCCGGCGGCGGCGCGCACGGTGTCGCCGACGGATCGGCCGAGCGCGCGCAGCGTGGCGTCGTTCGCGACGATCTCGTCGGGCGCAGCAGGATCACGCCCTGCGACGAGCTCGAAGTCCCCCTGCACCGAGGGATCGACGCCGAGCGCCGTCGAGGTGACCGTGGACGCGCCGACCGGAAAGTGCAGCTGACCGCCGAGCACCGGGCTCACCGCGGCCACGGAAGGTCGCGCACGAATCAGCGCGACGATGCTGTCGGCCGAGCGAATCGTCGCCTCCGTGTCGAACGGCAGCGTCCCCTTGGGCGAGAGCCGCAGCTGAAATCCCTGCGACAGCAGCAGCCCGCGAAACGACTCGCGCATGCCGGTGGAGAGCATGACCATGTCGAGCAGCATCGCCGCCGAGACGGCGACGCCGAGCACGGCGAGCGCGGTGCGAGCACGGTGACGGCGGAGCGACGCGAAGGCGAGGGTCGCGATCATCGGTCAGCGACCGAGCAGCACGAGTGGCGGCTGTCGGGTCAGCCGCCGCGCCGCGAGCCAGCCGGCCACGATTCCCAACACGAGCGACAGCGCAACGGCCATGAGGATGATGTCGCCCGTCACGATGGAGAAGCGCAGCGGCGTGCGGTACACGGCCTGGTAATGGCGATTGACGATCCACGACGCGGCGCCGCCAACCGCGACCCCCGCGAGGCTGCCGAGCACCGCGACCGCCGCCGCCTCGAGAACGACGCTGCCGACGATCGTGCGCGACGAGCATCCGATGAGGCGGAGCGCGGCGACGTCGCGACGCCGCTCGTCCACTTTCAGCAGCATTATGCAGAGCAGGAAGATCGCGCTGGCGACGATGGTGATCAGGCCGATGGCGCGGTGGAATCGCGAAACGACGGCGAAGGTCCGCGACGTCTCGACCGCCACGTCGGCGGAGCGATGGGCGCGAAAGCCGTACGCCGCGGCGTTGATGCGCGACACGGCTTCGCTCGTGGCGCGGGCGTCGCGCGTTCCTACGGCGAAGCGGTCGACGCGATCGCCGTAGCCGAGGAGGGTCTGCAGATGGTCGAGATGCAGTCGGATGCGATGTTCGCCGCGTGCGATTTCGGCGGGGTCGGCGCGACGCTCCACGATGGCGGCGATGACGACCGTGTCGCCCGGCATCCCTGGTTCCGACGCGACGACGACGCGGTCGCCGACACGGAGCGCGGCGTCGGCGGCGAGGCGCGAGTCTATCGCTATGGACCGCTGCGTGGCCGCTCCCTGCGCACCGGCGCGCAGGGGAAGCAGGAGGACGAGCAGGAACGCGAGCAGTGATCTCATGCTGCGGGACGAACGGGCCGAGTCGGGCGCCCGTTCCCCACGCCACCGATCAGGCGCGCTTCGGAGCCGCGGCCCAGTGCGTCGTGTCGGCGAGCGAGCTGCGCGTCTCTTCGAGCGTATAGGACGGCGCGGCGTACGACGACAACCCTCGCTTCAGCGCCCAGAATCCCAGCGCCAGCTCGAGCACACCGGTGACGATGGCGCCGATCCACATGTGATCGTTCGCGAGGCGACCGATCAGCGTCGCGACGAACACCGTGAGCGCGACGAGCGCGATGATCGATACGCCGAACGCCACGCCGAGCCAGATGCCGCCGCGCGCCGCCTGGTGCAGGCTCTCCTTCGCCTCGAGCTTCGCGAGTTGCACCTCGTCGGTGACGAGACGCTTGGAATCGTCGGTGAGTCGGCGAATCAGGTCGGGGATTCCCGTTTCCGGATCGGTCACGATCGGTCTGGCAGTCACACGCTCCTCCGGGAGGTCGCTCGGGATGCGTGGACGTCGTGGGCAATTCGCGTTCCGGCGTGTCCCCCGACCTCACTCCGCGCCGAGGGTCTCCACGAACACCTGCGCGGCGAGCGCGGGACCGACGGCGCGCGTCACGCCGCCCCCCGATCCCTCACCTACCCAGAGGGTGATCGGGCCGTCGAACGGAGCGCGGTCGAGGAGGCGAATGATCGAGCCCGGGCGAATGCCGAGCTCGGCCAGATACCGCAGTCGTTCGCCGTCGTCGTCCATCACCATGCGCACGCGGACGTTCTCGCCCGCGCCGACGTCGGCGAGCGTGCGTCGCGTCGTCTCCTCGACCACTCCCTCGCGCGACGGGATGGGCGCACCGTGCGGATCGTGCAGTGGATCGCCGAGCGCGTCGGCCATCCGCTCGATCAGCTCCTCCGAGGCCGCGTGCTCCAGCCGCTCCGCCTCGTCGTGCACGCGATCCCACGGGTAGCCGAGGACTTCGGTGAGATAACACTCGAGGATGCGGTGGCGGCGCAGCGTGCGAAGCGCCGCGCGCCTGCCGTCGGTTGTCAGCCGCGCGCCGCGATAGGGCTCGTGGGTGATCAGCCCCTGCTCGGCGAGCCGTCGCATCATCCCGCTCACCGACGCGGGAGAGATGGCGAGCCGCTCGGCGATGTCGTTGGTCGCCGCCGGCTGCGCGTCGCGCTCCAGGTCGTAGATGGCCTTCAGATAGTCTTCGACCGGCCCCGTGAGCGGCGGGTTGGCGGAGGGGCTCGTCGTCACGCCGGCTTCACGCGCCGTGGAGTGCCGCGGACCATGAGCACGGGCACCGTGGTACGATGCCGGACTTCATTGGCCACGCTGCCGCGCAGGAGATCCTGCACTCCCTTGTGGCCATGCACGCTCATGGCGACGAGATCGCACCGCTCGCGCTCGGCCGCCGCGGCGATCTCGGTGCCGGGATCACCACCGGCGAGCACGGCCTCCGCGGAGATGCCGGCGGCTTCGAGCTCGTCGCGGCGCGCCTCGATGTAGCCGCGGTCGTCGCGCATCTCGGCGCTCTCACGCAACGAGAGCCCCTCCTGGTTGCGCGCGGCCCATCCGTCGGCGACGTGGATCAGGACCACCGACGACCTGTGGAGCCGCGCGAGCTCGGAGACGTGCGTCAGGATGGCGTCGTCGTAATCCGAGTGCTCGAGCGGAACGAGGATGCGTTGGTACATGGCGCCTGATGCGGAGTGGGTGAAACGACTAGGCGAGCCAGCCCCGTACCGTCTGGAACAGCAGCCAGACGTTCAAGCTCGCGATCAGCGTGGCGACGAAGTACGCGAGCACTTTCAGCCACACCGGGTTCACGAATTCGCCCATCTTCAGCTTGCTCGACGTGAACATTACCAGCGGGAAGACGGCAAAGGACAGCTGCAGGCTCAGGATCACCTGGCTCAGTATGAGCAGCTTGGCCGTTCCCGACTCGCCGGCGACGATCGAGACGATCACGGCGGGAATGATGGCGATGAGCCGGGTGATGAGCCGCCGGAGCCAGGGCCGGATCCGGATGTTGAGGAACCCTTCCATGACGATCTGGCCGGCGAGCGTGCCGGTGAGCGTCGAGTTCTGGCCGGAGGCCAGCAGCGCGAGGGCGAACGCGGTGCTCGCGCCGGCGCCGAGCAGCGGCGTGAGCAGCTTGTAGGCGTCCTGGATCTCGGCGACGTCGGCGTTGCCGCTGGTGTGGAAGCTCGCCGCGGCCACGATGAGGATGGCCGCATTGATGAACAGCGCGAACGAGAGGGCGATCGTCGAGTCGACGAAGGCGAAGCGCACTGCCTCGCGCTTTCCGGCGGCGTCCTCGTCGTACTTGCGCGTCTGAACGATGGATGAGTGCAGATACAGGTTGTGCGGCATCACGGTCGCGCCGAGGATGCCGATGGCGATGTAGAGCTTCTCGCGGTCGGAGATGATGTCCGTCGTGGGGACGAAGCCGCGCATCACGTCGCCGATGTCGGGCCGCGCGAGCAGCAGCTCGAAGGCGAAGCATGCGCCGACGGTGGCCACGAGCGTGATGACGAGCGCCTCGAGGACTCGCACACCCTTGTTCTGCAGGTACAGCAGGAGGAGGACGTCGAGCGCCGTGATACAGACACCGACGGGAAGCGAGATGCCGAAGAGGAGGTTGAGCGCGATCGCCGAACCGATCACTTCTGCCAGGTCGCACGCCGCGATGGCGACCTCGCAGAGCAACCAGAGCATCCAGACGACCGGCGTGCTGTAGTGATCGCGGCAGGCCTGCGCGAGGTCGCGCCCCGTCACGATCCCGAGCTTGGAGGCGAGTCCCTGAAGGAGGACCGCCATGAGGTTCGAGATGAGGATGACGCTGAGCAACGCGTAGCCGAAGCGGGACCCACCGGCGAGGTCCGTCGCCCAGTTGCCCGGATCCATGTAGCCGACGGCGACGAGGTACCCGGGGCCGGCGAAGGCGAGGATCTTCCGCCAGGTGGTGCTCTTACCGATGGGGACGCTTCGATAGACCTCGGCGAGGCTGGGCGCGACCCTGGCGCGGCGCCAGCCGGGTTCGCTGTGGTGAACCGGCTGCGGCTCGGGTGGAAGAATCGGCTGGCTTGCAGACATTCTGAGGTCGGGCGGAGGACGAGACGTGGAGGCCCGAGAAGCGGGGTCCGCTGTGTTTAGGCTCGCCTAAATATATTTCGAGGGTGTGTTTACGCAATACCCACGTTCAGCCCGCCTCTCGGGGTCAGAATTCCCAGGTAAGTCCAGCCAGCGGCAGCCGTGGCCACTGCGTGATCTCCCCCGTCTGCACGAGCACTCCGCGACCCCGCACTCGCAGCCGCTTCCACATGCCGCGGACGTTCGTGTTGTTGAACAGGTTGTAGACCTCGCCGAACACCGAGACGCGTCCGCGGCGCGTGTCGAAGTATCGGGTCCACCGCACATCGACCCGCCGATATGCGCGCAGGCGCTCCGAGCCGAGTGCTCCCACCTCACGCGTGCTTCTCAGCGAGAAGCGCGTTTCGGTGTTCTCGAGCGTGTCCACGCGGAGCACGGTGGGCGTGTAGGGCCATCCGGAGTGCCACACGCTGCCGACGCTCAAACGCCAGGCGTTGCTCGTCGGACGATACGACCAGTCGGCGTGCACCGCGTGACGCTCCTCCAGACTGCGAGCGACCGACTGGCCACCGACGACGTCCTTCGACGAGGCGAGCGCGTAGCTCACCGACCAATCCGAGCGACCGGCATTCGCCCGCGACGCCTGCAGCTCGACGCCACGGTCGCGTGCCGCCGTTCGGTCGAGCAGTATGCGGTCCCATGCGATCTCGGGGAATGCGAACACGTCCCCGCCCGTATTGACGAACAGCGGTCGCGCATTGCTCGTGCGGCGGTCGTACGCTTCGATCCGCGTGGTGAGCCCGCCCCGCAACGTCT
>DATEOG010000173.1:0-3429 GCA_035274345.1 Gemmatimonadaceae bacterium | reverse complement strand
CCCGTGTTCTCGTTCAGCGACGGCGCAACGCTGGTCATCGGTACGTCGCCGAGCGCCCTCGGCTCGCTGTCTGGACGGTCGTTCATCACGAGCTACCTCGCCATGCTGCGCGGTGACGCGCTTCGCTGGACGCTATGGCGGTTCGATCGCGAGGGCAGCAGTGCGGTGAAGACCCTGCGTGGCTATCCGACGTGCGCCGCGTCGACCGAGGACGACGTCGCCGTCTGCGTGGAGCAGGGGAGGCGATCGACTCGGGTATGGCGAATCGCGCGCGATACCTTCGTCGATCTCGGAAGTCTCTCGCGCCGGTACGAGCGCGCCACGGCGAGCCAGGGTGGAGCCGTGGTCGCCTCGACGTACAACGGCCGCGCGATCGCCATCGTGGACGCGGCGCGACAGCGTGGGATACGGACGTCGCTTCCGGCGGGAGACTACTCGTACGTACGCGAGATCAGCGCGGCGAACGATGCGGTGCTGGCGGTGCTCGGCACGCCACAGGGCGGCCTGCGTCTGGCGGTGTATCGCCTCGAGACGGATGCCCCCGCGGCGCGAATGGCAAAGCGGTAGCGCGTCGAGACGTTTCTCGCGTCAGCGCTGAATGGGCGACGAAAGCGCTAGTCGAGCAGCCTCGGACCCTCGCGCGCTTCGGTGGCCGCGGCGGCGAGCGTCCACACGTCGCGCTCGCGCGAGGCGATACCGCCGAGCGGTCCCCGAATCAGCTCCTTCACGGCCGCCACCTTCTTTTTCAGCAGCGGCCAGGCCACGTCGCGCCACGGGCCCGCATCCGCGAACTTCGACTCCCGCAGCTCGGTCCCTGTCGGATACTGCCACGTCGAGCGCAGCACGCGATCGGCGGTCGCGCCGCGCAGCGTGATCTGCGCGAAGCCCCAGCCGACGCTCTCCCATCCGTCGATCGCCTCACGAATGTCCGGTGCGGGGGAGACGTCGGGCCACCAGACGAACACCGGCAGTCCCGTCATCAGGCGGCTCGGATCGTCGGCGATGCGCTCGTCGAACGGCTCGCCCATGATCGTCTCGAGCACCTCACGCGCGTCCCAGTCGAATGGCATCGCGCGCAGCGTGAGGTCGCTCATCGGCACCGACGTCACGGCGCCGGTCTCGTCGCGCAAGGCGCTCACGAACGCCAGCGCGTCCTCCTGCATCATGTGGAGCGAGATCTCGCGCCAGTTGATCGGGATCAGGGGGATCTGGCGCAGGGCGGACAGTCGCACCGCGTTCGGCGCGCGGGCGCGCACGCGCCGCGTTGATTGCGCCGTCAGCAGACGCTTCCGCAGGCCATCGAGCTCGGCGCGGAATGCGCTTCGTCCCTCCTCACTGATGTACTCGCGCCGCTCCCACGAAGCCGCGTCGCGAACGAGCTGCACCGTGCGCAGCGCGAGCTCGATCGTCTCGTCGCTCACGGGATCGGCCTTCTCGGCGTGCTCGCGCGCGAAGCCGGCCACGAGGTGCGCCATGCCCTCCGCGGGTATCGCGGGACCGCGGCCTTCGGCGATCGCGATGCCCTCCGCCGCGGCGAGCGCGCGGATCGCGTCGCGCGGGATCTCGGGATGCTTCGCGCCGCGCTTCAGCGTGCCGACGATGCGCCGCTCGAAGTGCTCGGCGTCGATGTTCCCGGTCCAGTACGTCGAGGACTCGATCGCCGAGAGAATGCTCGTGTCGAGCGTCTCGTGGACGTGGACCTGCTTCTCCTCGGCGGGGAAGCTTCGCACCGCCTGCGCTGCCAGCTCTCCGATGACCGGCTCCTCGGCCACGAGGAGCATTCCCCAGCCGTGCTCCGACCCTCCCGGCGCGAGCGCGACCATGCCGGGACGACTCCCTTCGGACTTCGCATGCGCGATCACGTTGCGCGGGAGGAAGCGTGTCGAGGCGAAGTGGACGCCGTCGCCAATCGTGAACAGTGTCGCCGCGTCGAGGGCGCCGGCGTCGCACGAGATCACGGGCGAAGCATGGACGCACAGCCACCACCACACTCCGACGTCGTCGCGCGCGCCGTTCGCATCGAGGACGACGTCGAGCGCGTGACCGGCGCGGACGGTGCAGCGCTCGAGCCACGCGAGCGGCGCGTTGGGCGTCGTGGTGAGGAGCTTCGGTGTCAGGCCGAAGATCCGGCAGCCGCGCATCGCAGCGAGGATCGGGCGGAAGCCCGGGTCGAACGCTTTCGTGAGGATGCGCTCGTCTCGCCAGGCGCGCCGCTCGGACTCGTACGGCGCCCACCCTTCGACGGAGCGCTCGATCGTGCCGTCGAACGCCATGAAGAAACGACCGCACCGATTGGCGTCGCGCGCCACGGTCGCGATGTGCTCGGGATGAATCCTGGCGAGCGAGGCGAGCGGCCGGCGGATCGACATCTGACGCGGGGTTGAGGGCTGCGCGGGGGGCCTTCTACTCTGACGCGACGGAGCCGCCATGGTCACTCGGCTGTGCTCGCCTCTAGCTTCTCAGCCATGCGCGCGCCCCACGGACTCGTCGAGTTTCTGCACTTCGGCCTGAAGGAGGCGCGCGCCTGTCTGTTCGTCGGCCTGTTCTTCGCCGCGGTGTTCCTCGTGCCGCGCGCCGGCATGTTCGGCGTCCCTCGCTACGACCTGCTGCTCGTCATCGCCGTCGCCATCCAGGGCTGGATGCTGTGGGCGAAGCTGGAGACCTGGGACGAGCTGAAGGCGATCACCCTCTTCCACGTCATCGGCTTCTGCCTGGAGCTGTTCAAGACCTCGCCCGCGATCCGGTCGTGGAGCTATCCGGACTTCGCGTACACGAAGCTGTTCGGCGTGCCGCTCTTCGCGGGGTTCATGTACGCCGCGGTGGGGAGCTACATCATCCAGGCGTGGCGGCTGTTCGACCTGCGCATCCGCCATCACCCACCGTACTGGATGGCGACGACGATCGCGCTGGCGATCTACGCCAACTTCTTCACGCACCACTTCATCGGCGACTACCGCTGGTACCTCGCGGCATGCGCGCTCGGGCTCTACGCCCGAACCACGGTGATCTTCCGGCCCTACGACCGCGACCGCACGATGCCGCTGCTGGTGGCGTTCGTGCTTATCGGGTTCTTCATCTGGCTCGCCGAGAACGTGAGCACGTTCTTCAGCATCTGGCGCTACCCCGACCAGCTCGGCGCATGGACGCAGGTGCACTGGAGCAAGTGGAGCTCCTGGTCGCTGCTGGTCGTGATGACGTTCACCATCGTGGCGAACCTCAAGCACATCAAGTCGCGCGTGCACGTACCTGAGTAGCCCTGCCGTCATTCCGAGCGAGCGCAGCTCCACGGTCGTCCCGAGCGAGCGCAGCGAGTCGAGGGAGCTGCACCTGGTTGTCATCCCGAGCGAGCGTAGCGAGTCGAGGGAGCTGCACCTGGTTGTCATCCCGAGCGAGCGTAGCGAGTCGAGGGAGCTGCACCTTCGCAAGGAG
>DATEOG010000172.1:0-5010 GCA_035274345.1 Gemmatimonadaceae bacterium | reverse complement strand
GAGCCCACCCAGCTCGATCGGTGCGCTGAACCGCGCGGTGAGGTACACGCGAACGCCGTACGGCCGCAGCACGCCGGCCACGGCGGCGACCTTGTCGAGGTATTCCGGCGTGAGCACGCGAGCATTCGCGTTGACGTTCGTCAGCACGGCGCCGTTGATCCCGATCGACGCATTCGCCCGCGCATAGTCGCGATAGCGCGGCGAGACGCCGCCCGGCAGGCTATCCCACCGCCAGATCGAGCGTCCGGCATAGCCGCGCTCGACGCTGCCGTCGAGGTTGTCCCAGTGATCCAACACACGGAGCGCCACCCGGGGCGTATCTCGCGTGTCGAGTGTCCGAACGGACTGCTGCGTCTGCAGTCGGCGAAGCAGCGCGAACGTCCCGTACAGCGCACCGACGTCCTCGTTCGCCGCGACGACGATCGCGCGTCGCCCCCCGATGCGCGTCGTCCGGATCAGGTAGCCTTCGCGTCCAAGGCCTCGTAGCTCGGCCGCGAAGGGGAGCGAGCGAATCAGCGCCGACGAACGCGGCGTACCGATCACGATCGCGCCGTCGGCCGAAACGCCGTCGCGCACCGCGGGCGCTGCGCCCAGCAATCCGGTGAGTCCGGTGACGAGCTCCTCGCGCGCCGCGCGGAGCGTCGGACTGTCGCCACCGAGCACGACCTGCGTCGCCGCGGCGCGGTACTCCGCGAGCAGCGCAGGATCACTCACGCGGGTGTATCGCAGCCACAGGTCATAGCCGTCCTCGGCGCGCGCGGTGCCGCCGAGCAGCGCGAGCATCACGCTCGCGAGGAGAAGGATTCGCGTCATCGCGTCATGCGAGGTGTGCGGCCGTCGAGCGGGTCGGCCCACCGCGTGTTCGGCACGGTCGGCGTCCAGTCGGGGCGAAGGGGATCGCGATCGTAAGGGTAGGTACCGAGCTCGTTGAACAGCTCGTGGTACTCCCCGAGCTTGTCGCGGTCGAGGCGCACGCCGAGCCCCGGCGCCGTCGGCACGGCGATCGACCCGTTCTTGTAGCACAGCTTCCCGCCGACGATCACGTCGTCGCGCAGATGGTGATAGTGCGCATCGGCGGAGAACGTCAGGTTGGGCAGCACGGCGCCGAGGTGCAGCATGGTGGCGAGCTGGATGCCCAGCTCCCCGGACGAGTGTACCGCCACGCCGAGCTGGAAAGTCTCGCAGACGGCCGCGGCCTTCACGCACGGGCGGATGCCACCCCAGAACGTCGTATCGAGCAGCACGACGTCGACGGCGGTGTTCAGCACGTTCGCGGCGAGCTGCTCGAAGCCCACGATGACCGTGTTGGTCGCGAGCGGCATGCGGACCTTCTCGCGAGTGCGCCGCATACCGTGCAGGCCGTACACGGGATCCTCGAGATAGTCGTTGTTCAGGTCCTCGATCTGCTGACCGAACCAGATGGCCTGCTCCGTCGACCACACACCATTCGGGTCGAAGCGGAAGCTGTCGCCGGGCAGCGAGTCGGCCAGCGCGCGATAGCACTCGAGCTCGTAGGCGGGCGCGAACACGCCGCCTTTCAGCTTGTGCGACGAGAAGCCGTACGAGCTCTTGAGCGCACGCGCTTCGGCGACAAGTTGGTCCACGGTGCGCACTTCGCCCGTGTCGTCGCCGTTTGGATATCTAAAGAACAAATACGACGCGAAGGGAACCCGGTCGCGCAATGCGCCGCCGAGGATCGCGTGTACCGGAACCCCCCACTTCTGCCCGAGGATGTCCAGGCACGCGAACTCCAGCGCGGCGAGGATCTGGGTTCGATTGTTGTAGAGCGAGGCCGTCGGGTTCGCGACGATGAACCGCATCTCCTCGAGGCGGCTCGGATCGTGCCCGACGAGATATGGCTTGAGGCCGTGGAACGCGGCGACGGCGCTCTCGCCTCCACCACCCATCTCGCCGAGGCCGATGATACCGTCGTCGGTCTCGACCTCCACGATGGTCCGGACGAAGCGTCCCCAGTGCGAGCCGTTGGCGTGCCGTAGCGGTGCAGCGAGGGGAACGGTGACGGGCGTGGCGCGGATGTCGATGATCTTCATTGCACGCTCGCGCCGCAGTCGCGCGAGTCGCGCGTCGCGAACAGAGGATGGAGTCGAGTGGTCATACGCCGCTGTAGATGCTGAAGCCACCGTCCACGGGGATCACCGTGCCGGTGACGAATGAGGCGGAATCGCTGCAGAGAAATCTGACTACGCCGAGCAGCTCCTCGGGGCGGCCGAATCGTCCCATCGGTGTCTGCGCGATGATACGCTTCGAGCGCTCCGTATAGCCGCCGTCCGGTGTGAGCAGCACGTCGCGGTTCTGTGTCGTCACGAAGAAGCCGGGCGCGATGGCGTTGACGCGCAGACCGTCCCCAAACTTGCGCGCCAGCTCGACGGCCATCCAGCGAGTGAAACTGTCGATCCCGGTCTTGGCTACGGAATATCCGAGCACACCGCTGAGCTGCCGGAGCGCCGCCATCGACGAGATGTTGATCACGCAGCCGCGGCCCGCCGCGGCCATCGTCTCGGCCACGATCATCGTCGGCACGACGCTGCCGTGCAGGTTGAGGCGAAGCACCTCGTCGAACGCGTCGAGCGGCACCTCGAAGATGCTGCGGTTGTCGTTGCGCGAGCGCGCGACGTTGCCGCCGGCCGTGTTGACGAGGATGTCGATCCGCCCCCACGTGTCGAGGGCCTGGTCACGGGCGGCGCGCATCTGTGCCTCGTCGAGGGCGTCCGCCACCAGCACCGTCGCGTCCCCCCCGTCGGCGCGTATGCGCTCGGCGTGCGCCTCGGCGGCGTCCCGTCGCCTGCCGAGGATGGCGACGCGCACGCCCGCGGCTGCGAGCCCGGAAGCGAGGCTCGCGCCCAGCACGCCGTACCCTCCCGTCACGATGGCCGTCTTGCCGGCGAGTCCGTCAGTCGCCTCGGGCATCATGTACGCAAAGACATCGGATGACTTTTATTCACGACGCCAAATCTGGCGCCGAGTTCGGCGTTGGGAACCCCTCCGCCGCCAAAAAGTCGCGTGATCAGCCGACGGCGAGGGCGGCGTAGCCCGGCGCGGTGACCAATGCGACAGCCCCGCGCAGCCGATACTCCGCCGGAGCGCTATCGGGCACGATGGGTGTCGACCGGGCGCGGTCGGTGATCGTGCCGTCGGCGATGCCGTCGCGAATCGGGCCCTCGAGGAGCTCCCAGACGGCGGTGATCTCACCGCCCATATAGATGCGGCCGGGGTTGAACGCGTTCACCACGAGCGCGAGCCCCTTGCCGATGTGCTTTCCCGTCTCGACCAGCGCCGACACGGCGGCGGGCTCTCCGCCACGCGCTCGCCGGACCACTTCGTCGATGCCGGGGCGAATCGCCCCGCGCGAGTTCCGCTTCGCCGCGCCGTTCCTCGGCGCGACCGCGCCGGTGAGCAGCTCGACATAGCGGTCGACCGTGGCGGAGTTGCAGGCAAGAGCCTCCCAGCAGCCCACGCGACCGCAGACGCACTCCGGTCCGGAGGAG
The DNA here is from genome assembly GCA_035274345.1 of Gemmatimonadaceae bacterium. Classification (GTDB taxonomy): domain Bacteria; phylum Gemmatimonadota; class Gemmatimonadetes; order Gemmatimonadales; family Gemmatimonadaceae; genus AG11. The sequence goes on along the minus strand of DATEOG010000172.1, from coordinate 1,504 downwards.
TCGAGCGAGACGTGTCCGAACTCCCCGGCCGTGTGGGCCTCTCCGCGGAGCATCTCGCCATTGAACGCCAGGCCGACGCCGATGCCGTCCGACACGCTGACGTAGGCGAAGCTATTGACTGCTCGCGTCGCGTCGGGCTCCAGCCAGAGCCGCGCGAGCGCGCAGGCGATCGGAGCGCTCTCGATGTAGCAGCGCATGCCGACCTTCTGCGCGACCGCACTGCGGAGGTCGACGTCGCGCCATCCGAGGCGGGGTGCGTACACGAGCCGTCCCGTTTTCCGATCGACCATTCCCGGAAGTACGATGCCCAGCCCCTGGCACCCTTCGACGCCGTCGGGCGCGTGCTCGCGGAGCAGGCTTCCGACTTCCGTTGCGAGCAGCTCGGGCAGCTCCGAAGCCGCCTCCGGCGTGTCGAACGACTCACGAGCCAGAACGTGGCCGCTGACGTCGGCGAGCGCGATTACGGAGCGTCCCGGCCTCACGTCGACTGCGATAACGAGCCGTCCGCGCGTCCGGACGCAGAGCAACGTTGGGCGGCGCCCACGCGCGGTTGCCGCCGTGCCCTTCTCGAACACCACCCCACTCTCGACCAGCTCACGCACCAGCGGAGTCATCGTGCCCCTGTGCACCTGCATCCGTCGCGCGAGCTCGGCACGCGAGATCGGCTGATATTCCCGGATCAGGTTGAGAACGATGCGTCGGTTGACTTCTCTGGGGGTCGATCGGGTCGCGAGTCGAAAGTTGCGCGTGTTGATCTTACGCATGGGCAGAGACTCCGGTCCGAGCGAGAGCGTGGTGATCGAGTCGTCGGGTGGATAGATCATCTGTCATGGATGCGGGTGGCCGGAGGCACGACCGCCGAGGTCGGCGGAAAGACAGCGGCGCGACCAGTGGACTGCACGTGATCGCGCCGTGGCAGGGCTCGGAGGCCGGAGCGGGGGGTCGGTTTCGACGGCCGCCGCCGGCGGCCGCACGAATCCGATCCGCATGCTGAGGCGGCGCCGCGGGAAGTAGTCCCATTCTAGTTGTCTGCTGTGTCTGCCTGGACGTGCACAGCATGCACGTCGCTGCCAGCTCCTGTGGCCTATAATGGCTCATACAGCGGACTTCGTCAAGGTGCATGCGCATTCTTTGCACTTTGTCTGCTAAATTTTTAGCTTGTTTACGCGATCGACGCCGTGTGTTCCGGCTCGGCACGTTCAGCGGGTGGAGAGGGAGTAGCCCCAGCCTGCGAGCGTACCCGGCTGTGAACGGCAAAACCTCTTGAGTGCCTCGGACCGCGCCCGTCCCTGGCCGACGCACGAAGGGCCGGCGCTTCGTGCCGGCCCCAAGGTTTCGTCTTCAGAATTTCTGGTCGTGCGATGCGCGGTTCGGTCCGCGCCATGGAGCGTATCGGGATCGAACCGATGACCTCCTGCTTGCAAAGCAGGCGCTCTCCCAACTGAGCTAACGCCCCGAAACTTGCACCAGCTCCTAACCTAATTGTGAACGACTGCATGGAGAA
>DATEOG010000171.1:0-4718 GCA_035274345.1 Gemmatimonadaceae bacterium | reverse complement strand
TCACGTACATGAACGCCGCGAGCGCCTGCACTTCCGCGCGCTGCGGGTTGTCGGGATCGAACTCGCGGTAGCGTGACGCCACGAGGTCGGCGGTCGCACGCGCCTGCTGCGCGACCTGGAAGGTCTGCAGCGTCGTCGAGTTGATGATCGTGTTCGCGCGGCGATCGACTTCGATGCGGGTGTTGTACGTCTCCGCGTTCAGCATCTCGTCGGTGAGCAGGGCCGTGATCTGCGCGAAGCCTTCGTTGTAGTCGAGCAGGGGCGTCTGTCCGCCGTACCCTCCGCCGTACGCCAGCTGGAAGTCGCCGACCGCGGCCGCGAAAGCGCTCGGCAGCGCGGCCTTGTTGGCGATGTCCTCCGGCAGCACGACGTCCGGCGTCGCTACCGTGAGCAGCTTGTCCTGATCGCACGCCGCGAGAGCCACCGCGCCGAGCAACAGAAGGCGGGAGGCGGCACGGAGCGCGCGGCGTGTCGGGTGCATGGGTTTCGTCATTGGGCGCTTCCTAGAAGCTCAGCGCGAGACGCGCGGTGAAGTAGCGGACATTCGGGGCGGTGAGGAAGTCGGCGGTGCTGAAGTTCGACTGCGCGCCGGCGTTGACCTCGGGATCGAGGCCGCTGTAGTTGGTCCAGGTGTGCAGGTTGCGGCCGGCAAAGGTGAGCACGGCCGATCCGGCGCCTGCGCGTGCCGCAAAGCGCGCCGGCAGCGTGAGCGACAGCGCCACCTCGCGGAGCTTGGTGAACGCCGCGTCCTCGATGAAGCCGCCCAGGAATCCGACGGCTGCGGCCTGCGCGGCCGCCTGCTGCTTCAGGTTGCTCGCATCCGGCTGCTGTACGGCGACACCATTGGCGAAGATCGCGTTCCGGTAGACGCCGGTGAGGTTGTACAGCTTGTGCCCCGAGCGGCGGTCGAGCGTCGCGGAGAGCCGCGCCCACCCGACCTGCAGCGACGGCGCGATGCTGATCTCGGCCTTCGGGAACGGTGTGCCGAGGAACTCAGGCTCGTCGGAGACGCTGAACTCGCAGTCTGCCTCGCCCGGACCCGACGGACAGCCGATCAGGCCGTCGCCGTTGGCGTCGCTGTACGACACGGAGTTCGTCCAGTACGCACCGAGCGGCACGCCCGTGCGGAAGATCTGCGTGGCGTCGAAGCCGCCCGTGAACTCGGGGATCGCTACGCCGTTCTCGTCGGTGCCGAGATCCTCGAGGTTGTTCTTCGTGAAGGAGCCGTTCACCGTCACGTCGAACCGCGCGATGCGGCCCTGGAGCACGGCGGCGCGGAGCAGCACTTCGTCGCCCCAGTTGCGCACCTTGCCGACGTTGATGAAGCGGTTCGGGCTGGTGCCGAGCGACGGAGCGTTGTTCACGTTCACCAGCGCGTCCTTCGTCAGCTTGTTGTAGTGCGTGTACTCGAGACCGACCCGGTCGCCGAGCAGGCTGAGGTCGAAGCCGAGCTCGCGCTCGGTGGACTTCTCGGGCTTGAGGCTGTTGTTCCCCGCGCCGCCGATCGTGAACGCCGGAACGTCGGCGCCCTGGATGATCGACGTCGTCGGCCGGTAGTACTGCTCGGCCGCGAGATAGCCCGGGTTCTGACCGGCCGAGCCCACCGCGGCGCGGAGGCGCAGCTGTGAGAGCGCCGGGATCTTCGGGAAGAACTCCTCCTCGCTGGCGACCCACGACGCGCTGAGTGACGGATACACGACGCGCGAGTAGTTGGCGCCGAAGGCGCTGTTCTTGTCCGTGCGCACCGAGCCGGTGAGGAACAACCGGTCGCGCCACGCGAGCTGCTCTCGTCCGAGGAAGCCGAGCGTGCGGATGTCGTTCGTCAGCTCGGCGACGGCGAACCGCGCCGCGGTGCCGGCCAGCGACGTGCTGCCCGACAGCAGCTTGGCGCCGTACGCGTCCGTCCGATGGAAGCCGACGTCGCTGTACTGCGTGCCGGCGGTCGTCGTGAGCTTCAGCGTCGGCATGGCGTTCCACGTCGCCGTCGCGTTCAGGCTCGCCGTGTAGTTGAAGATGTTCGCGTTGTAGACGCCGCGGTAACCTTCCGTCGACGGCTGGTCGACCTCCAGCCGATCCGGAGGCAGGGTCTGCGTGTCGCCGCGATGGTTGATGTCGGCGCCGAAGGTGCCGTTCATTGCGAACCAGCTCGTCGGCGTCCAGTTGCTCGTGAGCCCGCCCGTGAGCCGCTGCACGTTCTGGCGGACGTCGATGTTGAAGAAGTCGTACGGGCTGTAGCCGCGGTTGTAGTAGCCGAAGCTCACCGAGTCCGTGCCGCCGACGCACAGGCTCGCGTGGTTCGCCGCCTCGCCGGGCGCGCAGTTGGCCGCGCCGCCGAGCATGGAAGCGGAGACGACGCCGTACGAGTTGTTGTCGTTCTGCGGCCGGCGCAGCTCGCTGTTGATGAAGCCGATGTTGAGCTGCGCGTCGAGCGTCCGGTGCAGCTGCGAGCGCACGTTCGAGCGGATGTTCATCCGCTGAAGCCCGTTGCTCGGCACCACGTTCTGCTCCTTCTGGTACTCGCTCGAGATGAAGTAGGTGATCGCGTCGGCGCCGCCCGTGACACTCACGCCCATCAGCCGCCGGTTCCCCGTCTGCAGGATCCCCGACGACTTGATCGGGATGTTGGAGATCGTGGAGTCGACCGCCACGCAGCTGCCCGTCGTGCGGGCGAACAGGCTGCAGTTGGTGCGCAGCGCGCCGGTGGACGAGTGGCCGTACGAGCGGAGGTTGGCCGGGTAGTCGTTGACGTCGGTGAGCGAGCCGACCTCACCGAACCCCTCCCACCGCGTCTTGCCGGCGCGGCCCTTCTTGGTGGTGATCTGGATGACGCCGTTTGCCGCGGCGGTACCGTACAGCGCGGCGGCGGCGGGTCCCTTCACCACTTCGATGCTCTCGATCTCCTCGGGGTTGATGTCGTTCAACCGCGAGGGGAACTGACCGCCGACGTCGATCGGCGACGACTCCGGCGTGTTGTCCAGCCGGACGCCGTCGACGATGAGCAGCGGCTCGTTGGACAGCGAGATGGAGTTGGAGCCGCGGATGCGCACGCGGGTTCCCGCTCCACTCTCACCGGCCGAGGTCTGCACGACGACGCCGGGCGCGCGCGAGCTCAGCGCGTCGGAGAAGGTGCTGATCGCTGCCGTGGTGATCTGTGTGGCGTCGATGGTCGCGGTGGAGGCGCCGCTCTCGCGCCGGCGCTCGCTCTGCCCCGTCGCCGTGACGACGACCTGATCGAGTGTCGTGACCGCGGGCACCAGCGTGAAGTCAGCCGTCGCGCCCTCGGTGGCGACCGCCACGGAGCGTGATTGCGGTGTGTAGCCGAGCAGTTGGGCCGCGAGCGTCACCGTGCCCGCGGGGACTCCCGCGATGCGGTAGACACCCGCCCCGTCGGTCACCGCGCCGCGCTGGGTCCCGACGACGCGCACCTGCACGCCAGGGATCGCGCGCTCGGTGCCGCGTTCGCGAATGGTGCCCGACACCGTGCCCACGGTGCTCTGCGCCGTCGCGGACGACGCGAGGGCGAGCACGAAGGTGGCGAGCGTGAAGAACGTTCGGCGCATCAGTAGCTCCTTGAAAGCGGAGACGGCGGCGTGACGAGTTCGTCGCACCGCGTGTGTGGTGGAACACCCGAATCGCCAAACGTCTCGTCACGGCGATGCAGGGAAGGCGTGTCGTGGTGCAGGGAAGGGCGGGATTTGGGCGGCAAAAGTGAGCGATGAGCTTTGCGCGATGCGCTTTGAGGACGGCGGGTGCAGATCCCTCGACTTCGCTCGGGATGACAGCAGCACGGCCTCGGGACGCCATGGCATCCCGAGGCCGTCGCGCATCGCGCAGAGCGCATAGCGCAGTGCGCTCTCAATGCGCACCGCGCTCTACTCAGGTACCGTTTCTATCAACGCCTCCACCTCGCGGCGCCGCGCACGGTTCAGCCGCAGTCGTGTGGCGTCCTCGAGGACGAGCGTATGGTCCCCGCGGGCCGACATGCGGATCTCGCGGATGCGCGCGAGGTTGACGATCGCCGAGCGGTGCACTCGCGCGAAGCAGGAGGGATCGAGGCGCTGCGAGAGGGAGCGCAGCGCCTCGCGAAGCAGGTGCACGCGTCCGTTCACGTGCAGCTTCACGTAGTAGTCGGCCCCCTCGATCCAGTCGATCGCCGAGACGGGCACGAAGTACGTGCGTCCCGTCTCGCGGATCGCGAGACGGGTGACGCGTTCCCGCATCGGGGCAGGAGCACCCGCGGGGATGGTGTGGAGCGTGAGGATGTCAGCGCCGGCTTCTACAACTCGGGGCGACTCTTCCAGTTTGGGGTCGCTGACTCCTCGCACTCGCGGAAACCGCTCGGCTGCCTCGCTCATTACCGCGCCTCCGCCGTTGTGTTCCCATCTTCTTCTGATTCGGCTTCGCGCCACGCGACCCAGAGGTCGGCGAGAAAACGCTTCACCGTTGCGCGCACCGCAGCGAGATGCACCCGCTTCGCGGGCCACTCGGTGTGGTTCGTCGCCAGATGCACCTTGCGCTCGTCGTAGACCTCGCGGTACGGGCCACCGCACCGCACGAACGACACGCCGATCAGATAGCAGATCGTCTTCGCCTCGAGGTCGTATGCGGCACGCTCGCCTCGGCGCGGTCTCCCCTGCGCCACGCGCACGGTTCCGGCGAGCCCCCGTGGGCGCAGCGGCCCGGTGCACGTGGTCCGGCGACCCGCGACGGCATGCGGT
>DATEOG010000170.1:0-2762 GCA_035274345.1 Gemmatimonadaceae bacterium | reverse complement strand
GCGCCACCAGAACCAGCGCAGGAGATAGAGCAGCCCCGTCCCCGCGCCGATCGAGAGGATGAGATCGAACGCTTCCTTCGCGGTGCCGAGCGCGTACGTCATGAGCGCCGCCGCGATCATCAGCAGTGCCGTCGTGAGGCGGCCCATGAAGACGTAGTGCTTCTCGCTCAGTCCGGGACGCAGGAAGCGGCGGTAGAAGTCGTGGACGAGGTAGCTCGTCCCCCAGTTCAGGTGCGTCTCGATGGTGGAGCGATAGGCGGCGAGCGTGCCGGCGACGACGAGCCCGAGGAAGCCGGCCGGCAGGAAGCGCATCATCGCCGGATACGCGATGTCGTGGCCGAGCAGCGACGGCTCGAGGTTGGGGAAGGTGGCGGAGATGTCGGAGAGCTGCGGGTAGATGATCGTCGACGCCAGCGCGACGATGATCCACGGCCAGGGGCGCAGCGCGTAGTGCATGACGTTGAACAGCAGCGTGCCGATGACGGCGTCCTTCTCGGTCTTGGACGCGAGCATGCGCTGGGCGATGTAGCTGCCGCCGCCTGGCTCGGCGCCCGGGTACCACACCGACCACCACTGGATGGTGAGCGGGAGGATGAACACGGCGAGCGCGGTGCTCCAGTCGCCGAAGTCGGGGAGCAGGTTGAGCGTGTTCGGTGGCACCTTCGCGAAGAGACCGGAGAGGCCGCCGACGGCGGGCTGCTTCAGCGCGTAGTACGCCACGGCGAAGGTGCCCGTCATCGTGATGCCGAACTGGATCGTGTCGGTGACGAGCACTCCCCACAGCCCGCTGACCGACGCGAAGAAGATCGTCATCACGGCGCAGACGAAGAGGGTGCGCTCCATCGGCCAGCCGAGCACGATGTTGCCGATCTTGGCGGCGGCGAGGTTTACCGTCGCCATGATGACGCAGTTGAAGAAGAGGCCGAGGTAGACGGCGCGGAACCCGCGCAGCACCCTCGCTGCCTTCCCGGAATATCGGATCTCGTAAAACTCGAGATCCGTCAGCACGCCCGACCGACGCCAGAGCCGGGCGTAGAAGAACACCGTCATCATCCCGGTGAGCAGGAAGCTCCACCAGAGCCAGTTCTCGGCGACGCCGCGCTCGCGCACGAGGTTCGTGACGAGATTCGGCGTATCGGTGCTGAAGGTGGTGGCCACCATCGAGATGCCGACGAGCCACCACGGCGCCGCGCGTCCCGACGTGAAGAACTCGCTCGTGCTCTCGCTCGCGCGCCGCCAGAAGAAGAGCGCGGGAAGGAAGCTGACGGCGATGCTGGCGGCGATGATCGCCCAGTCGAGCGTGGCGAACTGGAAGGGAGTGTTCATGCGCGCGGCTTCATCCAGTCGCCGCGCGTGAAATCGGGGAACTTCATCGGCGCGCTGCCCCTGGCCACGGACATCTCCGTGAGCGGGAGCGGTGCGCTCCACGCCGCCGCGTCGTAGACGTCGAAGTCGGGGGCGAGCCCTTCACGCATGCACTCGATCAGCCGGTAGGCCATGACGAAGTCCATCCCGCCGTGGCCGCCGCTGCGCGCCTGCTCACCGATCTTCGTCCACAGGGGATGCTCGAACTGCTTCTTGTGCTCGTCGTTGATCGGCTGGAAGCGCTCGCCGCCCGCCTGACCCTCGACGAAGATGCGCGGCGGGTAGTCCTCGAACGTCCCCTTGGTGCCCATCACGCGGTTGTGGCGCGTGTACGGCCGCGGATTGGAGACGTCGTGCTGCATCATCACGGTGCGTCCCTTCGCCGTCCTGATGATCGACGTGTTGAGATCGCCGGTGACGTAGCGCTCCTTCCAGCGCGGATCGGCCTTGTTGTTCTTGAGCGTCTCCTCGCGGTAGAGCGTGAGCCCCCGCTCGGGACTCGCCATGGCGACGATGTAGTCGAAGCGGTCGCCGGCGTGGACGTCGAGATACCAGCTCACGGGGCCGAGCCCGTGGGTAGGATAGAGATTCGAGTTGGAGCGCGTGTGCCACGCGCGGCGCCAGAGCCCTTCGTCCTTCGTCTCGAAGAGGATCTTCCGCAGGTCGTGCAGGTAGGCCGCTTCGGCGTGCAGCACCTCACCGAAGTAGCCCGCGTGCACCATGCGGTTCACCATCATCTCGTTGTAGCCGTAGTTGCAGTTCTCGAGCTGGAGGCAGTGCTTCTGCGCCTTCTCGCTCGCGTCGACGAGCGCCCACAGGTCCTTCAGCGTCGTGCCGATGGGACATTCGCTCGCGGCGTGCTTGCCGTGCGCGAGCGCCGCGAGCATCACCGGGACGTGCCATTCCCAGGGAGTCGCGGTGTAGACGAGATCGAGGTCGTCGCGCGCGACGAGCCGCTCGAAGGCGTGGTCGGAGTCGGTATACAGCGTCGGCTCCCCCTGCCCCGCTTCGGTAGCCATCTTCGCGGCGCGCTGCGCCTTGTCGGCCACGGTATCGCACAGCGCCACGATCTTCACGTTCGGCACGCCGAGCAGGTCGCGAAGGAGGGAGCGTCCTCGGAGGCCGGTGCCGACCATGCCGATGCGCACGACGTCGTGCCGCGCGAACGGCACGGCGCGCATCGACTTGCGCGCCAGCGGCGCCGGGGGCGCCAGGTCGGGGTGCGAGATCGCCGACACGTTCTCGGCGATGGCGTTGGTGAAGGTGCCGGACGTCGCGACGCCGGCGGTGGCGAGGGCAGCGGCCTTGAGCAGGTCGCGCCGGGACAGATCGGTCATGTGCAGCCTCAGATGCGGTCGCTGTTCAATATGAGGCAGGGCCCGGGGACTGGCGATGGT
>DATEOG010000169.1:0-6085 GCA_035274345.1 Gemmatimonadaceae bacterium | reverse complement strand
CGAGTCATGGAACTATGAAGATGTGGTGATGACGATCCGAACCCACGCAGCCGGCAACTGCGACTGCAACAGATTGACGCGGAGGCCGCGGACGGGCACTGCGAGAACGCGGAAGCGCTCCCGTTGACGGGGAGGTCGCGGAGGGGCACTGCGACAACGCGGAACCGCTCCCGTTGTCATTCCGAGCGAGCGCAGCGAGTCGAGGAATCTGCACCCGTTCGAAGTGCAGATCCCTCGACTTCGCGCTGCGCGCTTCGCTCGGGATGACGGCTGCCTGGGCTCGGCATTCAGCCGGTCGGTGCGCCACGGCCTTGCTCGGTCCTCCGCGCGCTTGCCGTGCATTCTCCGCGATCTCCGCGTCAATCTGTTCCGCCCGGCGCTCAAAAGCTCTGCCGCGCCGCGCGCTTCACGTACGTATCGCGGAGCGGCGCCGAGTGTGTCACACGGAATTCCTCGACGTCGCGAAGCACGAACGTCGGGACGTTCGGTGCGGTCTGCGCGCGCACGCCATGGAGCTCCACGCCGCGCACGTCGTCGAGCACGAACGCCGGACGCGTGTCGGCTGACGTGAAGCCCACGTCGACGCCGTCCATGCGGACGTTGACCGCGTGGCGTACGTAGAAACCGTACGCTGGGAGCACGCCGAACAGGCTCGGCTCCGGATACATCGCCTCCCGCTCTGGCACCGCGTACGGATCGCGCGGCGGATTCCCCCCTGGCGGCCGGAAGAAGTTGTTGACGAGGTTCGCCGGCTGCTGCGCGGCCGTCTCGAGCGTCAGGCCACCGCGATACATGATGCGGATGTTGCTGAGGCGGACGTCCTCGACCGGATTGTTCGGGATGCCGACGATCATGGCGGGATAGCGCGGGTCGGCGTCGTACACGGTGACGTTGCTGATCGACACGCGGCGCAGCTTGCCGACCGGCGTGCCGGCCGGCCCGCGCATCCGGCTGGCGAGCCGCAGGAAGATCGGCGCGTTGGAGACTTCGCGCATCGTGACGTTCGAGATCGTCACGTCCTCGAGCAGCCCTCCGTCGACCGTCTCGAGCGCGAGACCGCGCGAGCGGTGAAAGGCGACGTTCGAGATCGTGATGTTCCGAAAGCCGCCGTTCGATTCCGTGCCGAACTTGATACGTCCGGTCGGACCGTCGCGATCGGGCGCTGCGGTCGTCGTGCGCCCATACGTACCGTCGAGCACCGTGCCGACGTCGAAGCCGCTCACGATGCTGTTCGTGATCGTCACGTTCTCCGTGGCGCGCGCCTCGCCGAGCGCGAAGGAGCTCTTGAGCACGATCGCGTCGTCGTTCGGCGCGTTCACGTGCACGTTCGAGATCCGCACGTTGCGGCAGGCGTCGATGTCGAGGCCGTCGCGGTTCGTGTCGATGGTGAGGTTGTCGATCGTCACGTTGTCGACGCCGGTGAGCAGGATCGACATGTGGCCGCCGCGATGGATCGTGAAGTCGCGGAGCAGCACGTTGCGCGAGCTCTTGAGCGCGATCGCCTTGTTCGCCTGGCCGGGACGCGTGTCGAGATCCTCGGCGCGGCCACCGAGCCCCCGGCTCAGGCCTTTCCCATCGATGCGGCCGGGCCCCGTGATCGAGACGTCCTCGAGGTTCTCGCCCCAGATCAGACTGTTGTGCCAGTGGCTATGGCCGAAGTCCTGGAACGCGTTGCCCGGCCCCCGCTCGGCGGGATCGTAGCCGCGCCCACCACCTGTATCGGCAGCGAGCAGCACCGCGCCCTGGTCGAGATAGAGGCCGACGTGACTCTTGAGGCGGATGGAGTGGCTGGCGTAGGTGCCGCCGGCGATGACGACCGTACCACCGCCCGCCGCCGCGGCAGCCGAGATGGCGCGATTGATCGCGTCGCTGTCGATCGTCACGCCGTCGCCCGTGGCGCCGAAGTCGCGCACGTCGAAGCGACGGCTCGTCGGAACCTTGACGACCGACGCCGGCGCCGGCGACGCGGAGAGCGTCGTGCCCGCGTTGCGCGTGCTCGACGCGCCCGAGCAGGCCACGCCGGTGAGCAGGAGCGACAGCGTGAGGTGCCGCGCGGCGCGTGTTTCGAACGGCATGCGGTTCGTCAATCGAGGTGAAACACCTCGCGCAGCGGACGGCTGCGCGGGCTGTCGTCGGGATTGGTGGGCATGATGTCGCGCATGTGCGTCCACCACCGCCGGCACACCTCCGTGCGAGCGATGGCGTCCCAGCGCGCCTCGTCTTCGATCTCGACGTAGCCGAACAGGCTGCCGTCGGTGTCGTCGAGGAAGATCGAGTAGTCGTGCGCGCCGTGTGCGCGCAGCACGTCCTGCAGCTCCTGCCAGATCGGCGAGTGGCGGCGCTCGTACTCCTCGTACTCGCTCGGGTTTACCGCCATGCGGAACGCCTTGCGGATCATGCGTGTCGCTCCGTCATCGGCGGTCGTGCGCGAGGAGGCGTTCCGCGTCGGCCGCGGGCACGCGGAACGCGGTGCCGTGGCGAATGCCGGCCGGCATCTCGAGCTGCGCGGTGACGTCGCCCCATGCTCGCAGATCGGAGGACGCGAGGGCGCCGTAGCGGTGCTCGCGGTAGCGGTCGAAGTACACCAGCCATCGGTTACCTACGCGTAGTGCGGTAGGGCCCTCCGCCCAATAGTCGCCGGTGATGCGCCTGGTCGGACGCGTCCACGGACCGTCGGGGCGCTCGGAGTACGCGAGGTGGATGTTCTTCTGCGGCGGATTCTCGGTCTCGTCCTTGAGGAACATCACGTGACGCTTGCCGTCGCGGACGATGAAGGCGTCGATGACGCTGAAGTCGTGGTCGTAGAGGACCTTCGCCTTCGAGAACTTCTTGAAGTCGGTGGTGGCGACGTAGTAGATGCGGTGGTTGTACTTGCCGTTGCCGCCGCCGATGCTGTCGCCCTTGAAGCGGCCGGGGATCGTCGTCGCCCAGTAGATCAGGTAGCGCCCCGTGGGGGCATCGTAGAAGAGCTCGGGGGCCCACGTGTTCAACGCGGTCGGCTCGAACGCCATCACCGGCACGTAGGACTCGTCCGTCCACGTGATCAGGTCCTTCGACCGCGCGTAGCCGAACCCGTGCTCGTTCCAGCCCGCGGTCCATACCATGTGGTAGGTGCCGTCCGGCCCACGTACGATCGACGGGTCGCGCGTGAGCTTCTCCCTGCCGACCGTGGGCTGGAAGAAGGGGCGGTCGCCGTTGAGGGCGCGCCACTTGAGCCCGTCCTCGCTGTAGGCCAGGTGCAGGCCGTCCTCGCCGTTGCCCTTGAAGTACGAGAAGACGAAGCGGTCACCCGCGCCGTCTGACGCGCCGGTGGCCGCGGGCGGTGCCGACGCGCACGCCGAGCCGGCGATAGCCAGCGCGGCGAGGAAGACTCGAGGACGGAGGCGAAGAGGCATGGACGGGTTCGCGGGGCCGCTAGTTCTATCTCGGGCTCGACAGCGGTAGTCATCCCGAGCGAGCGCAGCGAGTCGAGGGATCTGCACTCAGGTCATCCCAGGCGGGATTCGTCGCCTGAATGAGCGCGATCTTCTTGTCGCGCCGCCAATTCTTGAGTTGCTTCTCTCGAGCGATCGCCGCCCTCGCGTCGGGCGCCGTCTCGACGAGCACGAGCCGAGCGCATCGGTACCGTGCCGCAAAGCTCGACGTGGCACTTCGATGCTGCGCAACGCGTCTGGCGATGTCGTTGGTCACGCCGATGTAGAGTCCTCGCGAGCGGTTCGCGAGGATGTAAACGTAGAACGTGCGCATCGGAACAACGTGGCGCTGTTCCGAAAGCGGCGTTCATCGTTTTGCTCGGGACGGTAGCGAATGCGCGCGGGGTGTCATCCCGAGCGAAACGTGTCATCCCGAGCGAAGTCGAGGGATCTGCACCCCCTGTCATCCCGAGCGAAGTCGAGGGATCTGCACTTCGGCGCGTCTAGGTGCAGATCCCTCGACTCGCTGCGCTCGCTCGGGATGACAGGGGGGCTGCGGAGCGCGCAGCGCGAAGTCGAGGGATCCGCACTCGCGCCGCACTACTGTCCAGCTAGCGCTCCCTCGCCACCCGAAGTGCCGCATTCAGCGGCGCGTCAGTGCCGCGCATCAGGTCCGTCACCCGCGTGGCCACCGCGTGGTCCGGCATCGTCCCGCGACCGGGCGTCGCAGGTGCCGGCACGCCATTCCAGTAGCCGTACATCGGCACCTTGAGCCCGAGCCCGGAGTGCCGCAGCGTGACGAGCGCGTTGAGGCCCGAGGTGTTTCCCTCGTAGCCGCCACCGGTCTCCGTCCCGACGAACGTCGCGCGGCGGAGTCCACGCAGGACGGCGCACACATCGGCCGCGGTGGAGAAGGTGCCGCCGTCCATCAACACCACGACCCGTCCGAGGTACGGCTCGCGTGCGGGCTGCTGCATGCCGACGCCGGAATGCATCGCCGGCGTGACGAGCCACCCTCCGGCGGAATCGGCGACGACGCCCGCCGCGATGCGCTCCGACGTCCCTGCACGCCACGTGTTGAACGACGGGCGCACGCTTGCCAGGTGAATCCGGTCGAAGTAGCGGAATGGCGTCGCGACGAGCTGCGACACGAGCAGCGCACCGTACTCGTCGACTCCGCCGGGATTGCCGCGCAGGTCGAGCACGAGCGCGCGTGCCCCCTGCTTCCGGATCGCGCGGAACACGTCGTCGATCCGCCGCGGGAAATCGTCGCCGTCGAACCATCGCACGCGGAGCTGCGCGACACGTCCCTCGTCCACGAACCGCAGCGCCACCACGCTGTCGGGACGCCAGAGTGCACGCTCGCCGGCCAGCATCGGCGCGTTCACGGGATTGCGATCGGCCGCCCACTCGGCGCGGGGCACGCCGGCGAGCCGGGCCGTCACCGTTCGTCCCGTCGAGTCGCGCGCGACGACGGTGAAGCTGTCGGCATCGCTCACGAGCCGCCGATAGTGCTCGGCGAACGCGCTGGCGATGCTCGCGCGCTTCCCGCTCTCGATGAACCCGTCGCCGGGCAGCGCGCGCAGCATCAGCCGCAGCAGATCGCGGGCGTTCCAGTCGTCGATGGAGACGAGCTCCATTCCGGGACGGATCGAGGAATCTCCCCGCGAGTAGTTCAGTGCGACGACGAGCGTTGAATCCTCGACGAGCACTCGCAGTGGAAGGAGGGGCGAACGGCGCAGCTCGTCCTCCGCCGTCTTGCCGACCTCGAGGTGCGCGTGCCCGTCGCCGATGCGTGCGATCAGCTCCGACAGCACGACGACGAGCTCGCGCCGCGACACGGAGCGCTCTTCGTCGAGCCGAGCGCGGAGCACGTCGAAGGCGCTGTCGAGCGCGGGCTTCGAGCGGTGGCGGTACAGGCCACCGTGCGCTTCCTCGAGGGCGGCTCGAAGCTGGTCGAAGTCGGCGCGCGCTTCAGCCGTGGTGAGCGATGCGGGAGTCGCCGGCGAGGTTCCCTGGGCGAGCGCCAGAGAGCCTGCATTCGTGAGCAGCAGGGCGGCGAAGACCGAGTACGGCGAGGCACTGCGGCGCATGTCGGACGATCCCGTTTGAGGAGCTGCTCAGGGTGACCCGCCCATCCGACAGCGCCCCGCGGCAGATGGTTGGAGCGATGTTCAGGCAGGTGAGCGCGGAGAGTCGTCTGCAAGCAATCGTCGATGTCCGTCCGACGCCGAGCTCGTTAGTGGCATTGCCCGTCGAGCACTGCGCTTTTCATCGTCGGAGCTCGGCGGCGCAGCTCGGCGAGCAGCGCGCATGCGTCTCCATTCAGCTTGCCGATCGACGCGGCAACTTCGAGCATGTGCGCCGCCCTGTCGAAGCTCGCGCGCGCGAGGAAGGCCCGCGGCTCGTAGAACGACACGAGCGCGAGGATGCGTCCGAGCTGCCGCCGAGCGGACGGCGCCGCGAGGCTGTCGCTTCCGGACTCCTCCCGGCGCAGCGTCGGTAGCTGGAGGCGCTCGGCGAGCGCTCCTGCCGACGGCGCATCCTTCTGGGTGCGATACCAGAGCAGCGCGGCCTGCACGTCCACGCCGCGCTGCGACTCACGCTCGGCAATCTCCCGCATCCTCACGCGCAGGCGGCGCATCGGCTCGCGCGACTCGATCGCGGCCGCA
>DATEOG010000168.1:0-8071 GCA_035274345.1 Gemmatimonadaceae bacterium | reverse complement strand
CGCCTGCCCTTCCGGCCGGCCGTGTCTCGTGAAGTGCCGCGCTCCCATGCGCTCGCAGAGGGCGCGCGCTGCGGGCAGGTCACCCTCGTCGAGCACCCACGTGTCGTGCGGATAGTCGAGCGCGACCAGCGCGGCGAGCGACTGCTCGAGCAGCTCGAGCGATTCCTCCCCGGGGACGAACGTCGTCACCACCGCCACGCGGAGTCCCGGTGGGGCTGGCATCGGCACGGGGCGGCTCATGCGCGCGAGCGAGAGCCAAGGCGCGATCCACACGCCGATGAGGTATGCGACCCCGACGCTCGCCACCGCGTAGAGCACCGGATGCGCGGCGTGGTCGGGGAGCTGGAGCCAGTAGGACGCGAAGAACGCGATCGACACGAACAGCAACGCCGTCAGCAGCACGAAGGCGATCCGGCTCCAACCGACGAGCACCACTTCGCTGCGTACCCTGATCGCTCCGCCGGCGTCGTCGATCGCGTCGACCAGTCGCACTTCCTCCACTAGCAACCCTCACTCCCGTTCGTCGGGTGGTGGCGCCGGCCCTGCTCGTGACCGCGCGTCTCGCCGGAACGTCTCGTACTGGAGTATCAGCGCGAAACCGTGCGTGACTCCGCACGCGACCGACTCTCGCACTCGCCTTCTGTCACAACTTTCACGTGCGCTCGAACACGTCGCCGCCAGTGAAAGCGCCGAGCACGGCATCGCCTCGTGGACCGCGACAGGTGGGCCGTGGTCACGCCGTCGAAACCGGGCGCAGTCGGTTCGCCGTGTCGGTTGTGATGACAACGTATGGCGACGCCGCAACAACCGACACCACGCTCGCGTCGCTCTGCGAGCAGTCGATCGCCGGGTGGGAGCTCGTGGTTCAGACCGCCGGGTCGAAGGAGACCGGTGGCTCGCAACCCTGGCTTCTCTTCCTCGACTCGGGCGACACGCTGCACCCCGGAATGCTCGCACGCATCCGCGGCGCGCTCGCGGCGAACCCCACGCTCGACGCGGTGCACTGCGGCTGGTCGCTCGTCGACGACGCACGCCAGACGTTGGCCGAGGAGCGCTGCGACGCCGACGGCGACCTCTTCGACCTGCTCACCTGCCGGCCGGCGTTTCCGTCGTGTGCCTGCGTGGTGCGGCGGTCGGTAGTCGAGGAGGCAGGCGGCTTCGATCGCACGATGGGCGCGGCGGCGGACTGGATGCTCTGGCAACGTATCGCGCGGCGCGGTGCGCGGTTCGGTCGGATTCGTGACGCGTTGGTGTCGCGCCATGCGCAGGCGAATCGCGGTGTGTCGCCGGCGGAGGAAGTCGTCGCCTCGTTGCGGGCGATCGCGCTCGGCCACGGCGTGGATCGCGGCGCACGTGTCGCGGAGAGCGCGCACTACGCCTCCGGTCGACTCGTCGCTCCGGGTGCCGCGGAAGTGAACGCCGTATGCGCTGCCGCCGCGCGCGAACTCGCGACCGGCGGCGATCCGGTGCGGCTGGTCGAGTTGCTGCCGGCTGGCCGCCGAGCGGTGGATGCCGATGCTGCGGCGGCCGAGATCGTTCGTGGCGCGCCGTTGGCGCTCGCGCATCGATCCACCTGGTGGGCGGAGCAGTGGGACGAGCGACGCGAGTCACTTGGCGCGTTTCTCGGAGCGCTAGAGCAGCGCATCATGCGGCGGGGAACCGCGCGCGCGATCGCCGCGAGAATGCAACGACGTGTCCTGCCGCATCTCGGGATGACGCTTCCATCTGCCGTCGCTGGCACGTGGCTCGGTAGCGTCGAGGCGGCGGCGCCGATCGAGGACCTCGTCGTCGCCGCCGCCTCCGAGACCGTGCAGCTCCGCGTGCAGCTCGAAGGAGACGTGCTGGGCGCGATCGAGCTCTCGCCCATCGAGCGACGCGTGTCGGCGCACGCCATCCGTGCCGCGGTCGCCGAGCAGTGGGCAGACCGCGTCCTCGCGCGCTACCTCACGCGTCGTCCCGAGGGATCATCGCTGTCGACCGAGTTGTGGACTCGCGACCATCCGCTCCTCGCCCTACTCGCCGACCTGATCGACCGCCTCGCGATCGGTATTCGGGGAAGCGACGACGGACGCCGTTGGGGAGCGCCGCGCTCGATGATCGTCGATGCGGGACACGCCGTTCCCGCGTTCACGCTCGGCCGGCGCAACATCGTCGCCGAGCTCCGCGTGGCGGGCCGTCGAGCCGGATCCGTCGAGGTCGTCGTCGGTCTTCTCGGCATCGTCAGCGGGCGAGCATTGCGCGCCGCGCTCTGCCAGACGTTGGAGCCCGAGCTCACGCGCATCGTCGTGCGTGACCTGGTGCTCGGAGCTCCGCTCTCCGGGGGCCCGCCGCTGCACGAGCGGGCACGAGCGCTCGGAGCGGTCCCGCCGTCGCGGCGCGTCAGCGCTTCGGGCTGACACGCCGGGCGAATGTCGCGCGTGCGATGTACGCGCGACGGTCCCGCTACATCCCCGAACGACTCGCGTCGACGGAGATCTTCAGATCCTCGTTCAGCGTCGCGTCGCCACTGATGATCGAGGCCCACGAGAGCTCCTTTCCATTGCGCTTGCCCTTCTCCACGACCTTCACGCCATCGGGCGCGAGAGTGATCGTGTAGAGCTTGCCCTGATGCTCCAGCTCACGCTTGATCGACTTGTCCAGTTTCGTGGCCATGATTCCTCGTGAAGGGTGTGATGCAGCGCGTCATGAATGCGCGAGGCTGCAATCCGGAAAAAATAGATGGTGGCGGGTGCCGAGACGCAATTGGCGCCGCTTGTGGTCGATCGGCTCTCCGACTGCATAGACGGCTCGGGCCGGCTCCGCGATACATCCTGGCACGTCGTTTGTTTTCATGTGGGGCTCTCGTCGCAAGTCTTCCCATCGCACAGCCGAGCCCGCCCATGAGCACGCGAACGAGTCGCCGGAGTCACCGTATTCCGATCATCGCCCCGCGCACCATCACGCCGGGTGCCGCGCGCGCCCGCCGGAAGTTCCTCAAGTACTTCCCCGGCGGGTTCGCCGACGAGACCTACATCGATTGGGAGCGCGACTACAAGTGGGCGGCCCACGAGCGGTGGCAGGAGATGCTCGAGCCGTCCGCATATCGCAAGCTGCTCGCGGATGAGGCGTTCGACGACATCGCCGGCACCGCCGTGCGCATCGAGTCGCGCACCAACCTGCTGTTCTCGTTCGAGAAGATGGCGCTGCGCGACGCGATCCGGACGAAGGCAGGCGCGCGCACCTTCGCCGAGGGGCTGTACGATTTCCTCTGGGGCCGCGGCGGCGACGAGACGCGATTCGAGCGCTGGTGCGAAGCGGTCGAGAGTCTGCCGCGCCGACAGACGCGCGTGCTCACCTGGCCGCTCGTGACCGTCTTCGGCTTCATCGCGCGTCCCGACACCCACATCTTCCTCAAGCCGAACGTCACGCGCATCGCCGCCGAGGCGTACGGTGTCGATTTCCGCTACCGGTCCAGGCCGAACTGGGACACGTATCAGAGCCTGCTGGATTTCGCGAGCAACGTCCGCCGAGACACTAGCGACCTGCGGCCGAAAGACATGATCGACCTGCAGGGGTTCATATGGGTGCAGGGGTCGGATGAGTACGACTGAAACAGCCGTCACGTGCCCTCGAGCGCCCGTTGCCTCGCATCCAGGTGTGACCTATCAGCGATCGCGAACGCGAAGGGTCCGTGCTCGCGGAACTCGATGATCGTCACCGATCCCACCGGACAGTCGAAGCGATAGCGGAATCGGCCGACGTCGACGCCGAGGAGCGCGCAGATCGCCACGCGGATCGTCGCCTTGTGCGCCACGATCAGAACATTTCCGCCGTCGTGATGCGTGCGTTCGATCGCCTCGAGCTCGCGGGTGACGCGCTGTGCGAGCGCCACCGCCGTCTCGCCATCCGTCGGCGGGTTCCACGCCGGGTCCGCGGTCCAGCGCGCGTACTCCATCGGAAACCGAACAGCGACCTCGGGCGCGCTCAGCCCGTCCCACGCGCCGTAGTCGATCTCGGCGAACCCATCGCGCGTCTGCACCGGTAGCCCCACCGCGTCGGCCAGTGGCTGCGCCGTGGTGACCGCGCGGCCGAGCGGACTGGAGTACACCCCGGCCCAGCGGCGATCTCGATACGCCGTCGCGAACGATGCCGCCATCGCCAGCCCCTCGTCCGTCAGCGGCGGATCGAGCCGTCGTCCGCAGAACAGGTTCCCGCGGCTCGCGTTGGTCTGGCCGTGTCGCAGCAGGTGAAGGCGAAGCAGAGGCATGCGCGCTCGATCGAGTGAAGGTGGCCGCGCAATCTAACGCGACCTGCGGCCCCGCTCGCTCTCTCTCCGGTGTGAGCAAGCACGGGCATAGCGATTGCCTTTTCCCTCGCCCATCGCGGGGATGCCCCCCAACGCAATCACGTCAACGCGGAGCATACACGATGGCAGAAATGGATTCACTGCGAGAGCTGTACGTGGACGGCCTGAAAGATCTCTGGAGCGCCGAGAATCAGATTCTCAAAGGGCTCCCGCGCATGATCAAGGCGGCATCGCACCCGCAGCTCAAGCGCGCCTTTACCAAGCACGAGGCGCAGACGCGCATGCAGGTCAAGCGGCTCGAGCGGATCTGCAAGGAGCTCGGCGAGAGTCCGCGCGGCAAGAAGTGCGTCGGCATGGAAGGGCTCATCGAGGAGGCCAAGGAGCTGCTCTCCGAGAAGCCCGAGGCCAACGTCCTCGACGCGGGGCTGATCAGCGCCGCACAACACGTGGAGCACTACGAGATGGCGGGCTACGGCACCTGCCGCACGTGGGCGAAGCTGCTCGGCTACGAGAGCCAGGCGCAGCTCCTCCAGCAGACGTTGGACGAGGAGCAGGCGACCGATCTGCTGCTCACCGACATCGCGACGTCGCAGATCAACATCGACGCCGAAGAGGCAGAGGGCGATAGCGAGGAGTAGTCGTCACACACCCGTGACATGCGGCCCGCGCGCTTGACAGCGCGCCCGACCAACCCTAGTCTAGGCAGAGAGCGCCGGCCAGCCGCCGGCGCTCTCTGCACACACACTGCCCGATGATCGCCTCCTCTCGCTACACGTACACGCGGATGACGACGACGACTCCCCTCGGGGGCGGCGGCGCACACTTCGTGTAGCAGTAGCGCACACGAGACGATGCTCACGCGGCCCCTCCGATGGGGCCGCGTTTTTTGTAGGGGTTAGCTTACCGTCGCGCGCCTGTGCGACCTCTCGCTCCGGAGCTTCACGAATGCCCGCCCAAGCACGTTCCGTCGTCGTCCACAAGTTCGGTGGTTCCGCGCTCGCCGATGCCGGTGCGATCGCCGGCGTGGTCCGTCTCCTCGCGCTCGACCGCACGGGCACGCGCCGCGTCGTCGCCGCTTCGGCCTTGATGGGTGTCACGGATGCGTTGGTGCAAATGGCGGTCACGGCGGCATCGGGCGATCTCGACGGCGCGCTCGCCGCCGCGCGCGAGCTGTGCGCGCGGCACCAGCGCGTGGCGACGGATCTCATGCTCGACTCGCCGGCCATCGCCGAGCGGATCGACGCATCGTTCGAGGAACTCGAGATGCTGCTCGACCGCGTCGCGGGCTCGCGCGAGGTGTCGCCGCGTACGCGAGACGAGATCCTCGCCCGCGGCGAGCGGCTCTCCGCCGCCATGCTCTCCGCTGCGCTCGATCGCGCCGGCATCGCGAGCACCATCGCCGACGCGCAGGAGTTCCTCTACACCGACGGCCGTGCCGGCAACGCGGCGCCGGACCTCGCGCGCTCCGAGCTGTCGGCGCGCGCCGCACTCGAGCCGCTGCTCGAGCGCGGGCTCCTCGTCGTCGTACCCGGGTTCATCGGCGCCGGCTGCGACGGCGAGGTCGTCACCCTCGGCCGCGGCGGCACCGATCTCACCGCAACGGTACTCGCGCGCGCCCTCGAGGCGAACGAGGTCAC
The DNA here is from genome assembly GCA_035274345.1 of Gemmatimonadaceae bacterium. Lineage (GTDB taxonomy): Bacteria > Gemmatimonadota > Gemmatimonadetes > Gemmatimonadales > Gemmatimonadaceae > AG11. Next base: position 2,149 of record DATEOG010000168.1, on the reverse strand, counting down.
GCTGTGGAAGGACGTCCCGGGGTGCATGACCGCCGATCCCCGTCTGGTGCCTGATGCCCGGGTCGTTCCATTGCTCGACGCGCGCGAGGCGTCCGAGCTCGCGTATTACGGGGCGAAAGTGCTGCATCCACGCACGCTCGTTCCGCTGCAGCAGGGGACCATCCTCCGCATCCGGCCGTTCGCCAACCCGGAATCGCCCGGCACCACGATCGTGCCCGGACGCCCCGCAGGTGGATCGCCCGTGCGCGCGCTGTCGGCGATCCTCAAGCAGGCACTCGTCACCGTGCAGGGGAACGGGATGATCGGCGTGCCGGGCGTCGCCGCGCGCACCTTCGGCGCGCTCGCAGCCACGGGCGTGTCGGTGTCGATGATCTCGCAGGCCTCGTCCGAGCATTCGATCTGCTTCACCGTGCCGGAGACGGAAGCGGCACGCGCCGTCGCCGCGCTGCGCGAAGCGTTCGTCGACGAGATCAAGCGGCGCGAGATCGACGACATCGAGCTCATGACCGGGCTCGCGACGATCGCCGTCGTCGGCTCCGGTATGGTGCACACCCCGGGCATCGCGGCGCGGATCTTCAACGCGGTCGCGGGCGCCGAGGCCAACGTCGTCGCCATCGCGCAGGGCGCGTCGGAGCGCATCATCTCGTTCGTCGTCGACGGTGGCCAGGTGCCCGCCGCGCTCAAGGCGGTGCACAGCGCCTTCCATCTGCACAAGGTCGGCGGCGGGAAGGTCGGTCGTCGTGCGCAGGGCACGGACATCATCCTGCTCGGCGTCGGCCGCGTCGGCCGCGAGCTGGTCAGCCAGATCACGGCGCTCGCACGCGACGGCCGCGCCCCCGTGCGCATCGTCGGCATGATCGACCGGGCGAGCTGGGTGTTCGACGCGCGCGGCCTGAGCCAGCGACGGCTCGGCTCCCTCATGCTGCACAAGCAGCAGGGCGGCGCGCTCGGCGACGTGCGCGGCGGCGAGTGGGGCACCGCGCGGGAGGCCGTCGACGCGATGGGCGCGCACTCATTGATGCGTCCCGTGTTGATCGACGTCGCGAGCGGCGACACGGGGCCGGCGCTCGTCGCCGCGATCTCGCACGACATGGATCTCGTGCTCGCCAACAAGGTGCCCCTCGCGGGCGACATCTTCTCGGCGCGAGCGATCCTCCAGGACGCGCGCGCGCGGGGCCGGCGCGTGCTGCACGAAGCCACCGTCGGCGCCGGACTCCCGGTGATCGACACGCTGCAGCAGCTCATGGCGTCGGGCGACCGCGTGCACAGCGTCGAGGGTTGCCCGTCGGGGACGATGGGGTACCTGTTCAGCGAGATGGCGCGCGGGCGCACGTTCAGCGACGCGGTGCGCAACGCGATGGAGCTCGGCTACACCGAGCCCGATCCGCGCGACGATCTCTGCGGCCTCGACGTGGCGCGCAAGGGACTCATCCTCGGCCGGTTGCTCGGGTATTCGGGCGAGCTCACCGACGTCGCGATCGAATCGCTCGTCCCCGAGTCGCTCCGCGACGTGTCGAAGGAGCGGTTCCTCGAGGAGCTTGCGTCGATCGACGAACACTGGGAGCGGCTGGTGAAGGAGGCACGCGAGCGGGGCGAGGTGCTCCGCTACCGGGCGCGCGCCACGCGCGGCGGCGTTCGCGTCGGCCTCGTCGGCGTGCCGATCGGCAGTCCGCTCGGCTCGCTCGACGGCACGGACAACCTCTTCGTGTTCACCACGGCGCGCTACCGCGAGCGTCCACTCGTCGTGTCGGGTCCGGGCGCCGGTGCCGAAGTCACTGCGGCCGGCGTGCTGGGCGATCTGCTTCGCATGGTGGCCGCGTGACGGCCTTCGCGCCGGGACGGACCGATACGCGTACCCGCGTCGTCGTCTCGGTGCCGGGCGGCATCGGCAACATCGGGCCAGGCCTCGACGTGCTGGGGTGCGCGGTGGCTGGACTCCGCGACGAGGTGACCGCGGAGTGGTGCGACACGCCCGGCGTGAGTTTGCTGGATGCGGGACATCCCGACCTGCCGACGGATCCCGGACGCCACACGTCGGCGATCGCGGCGTCGGCCGCGCTCGATCTCGCGCGCCGGCGCGGCGCGCACATGCCCGAGGCGGGGATCGCGCTCAGCGTGCGCAAGGAACTGCCGCTCTCGGGGGGCCAGG
>DATEOG010000167.1:0-3215 GCA_035274345.1 Gemmatimonadaceae bacterium | reverse complement strand
CCAGGAGCTCGACAAGCGCGGCATTCAGATTCCGGTGCTGATCGGCGGCGCGGCGATCAACCGCCGGTTCGGCCGACGCGCGCTGTTCGTCGAACCGGAGCGCGCGTACGAATCGGGCGTGTTCTACTGCAAGGACGCGTTCGAGGGGCTGGAGACGATGGACGTGCTCCAGGGCGGGACCGACCGCCGCGAGGAAGCGATCGCCCGCCTCATCTCCGAGGCGCGAAGCGACACATTCCTGCACGGCAACGTCGGGAAGGACAAGGCGCAGGGCGTTCAGGGCGGCGAGCGGAGCGACGTGTCGCACGATCACGCGATCCCCTCCGCACCCTTCTTCGGCACGCGCGTGCTCGACGACATCCCGCTCGACGAGGTGTTCGATCTGCTCGATCTGGACGAGCTGTATCGCCTGCAGTGGGGCGGACGCGGCTCGGGGCCCGAGTACGAGCGGATGGTGCGCGAGGAGTTCGAGCCGGCACTCGCGCGTTTGAAGGCCGAGGCGAAGGCGGAAGGTTGGCTGCAGCCGAAGGCAGTGTACGGCTATTTCCCGACGCAGAGCGTCGGCAACGATCTGATCGTCTACGAGCCCGACGCGTACCAGCGCGACGGCTCGCTCGTCGAGCGCACGCGCTTTCACTTCCCGCGTCAGGAAGGGCGCGAGCGGCTGTGCATCGCCGACTACTTCCGCTCATCCTCGAGCGGCGACGTGGACGTCGTGGCGTTCCAGGTCGTGACGGTGGGCGACGAAGCGACGCACCGGTTCGAGCGCCAGCAGGCGGCGGGCGAATACAGCGAGGCGTTCTATCAACACGGCCTCGCCGTGGAGAGCGCGGAGGCGGTCGCCGAGTGGATGCACCGCCGCATCAAGCGCGAGCTCGGCATCCCCGCGGGACGCGGCAAGCGCTACTCCTGGGGCTACGGCGCGTGTCCCGACCTCGAGGACCACGCACAGCTGTTCAAGCTTCTCCCCGCCGAAGAGGCGCTCGGCATGGAGCTCACCTCGGCGTTTCAGCTGATTCCCGAGCAGAGCACCGCCGCCGTGATCGTGCACCATCCGCAGGCCAAGTACTACGCCGTGCGCACGGCAGCGGAGGGTGCGGGAGTCTAGCCGTCGAGCCCCCGCTCCGCATTCCGCGTTCCGCATTCCGCATCATCCGGAGGCACCAATGACCTCACCCGCCCTGGCCCGTCTCGTCGACCCCGAAGCGCTCGTGCTGTTCGACGGCGCGATGGGGACGATGCTGTACGCCAAGGGCGTGTTCATCAACCAGTGCTACGACGAGCTGAACGTGCGCGCTCCCGATCTCGTGCGCGACGTGCACCGCGCGTACGTGAAGGCGGGCGCCGAGGTGCTGGAGACGAACAGCTTCGGCGCGAACCGGCTGAAGCTGCAACAGTTCGGGCTCGCCGAGCAGGTGCACGAGCTGAATCGCCGCGCGGCGGAGCTCGCGCGCGAGGCGGCCGAGCAGGGTCGCGACGTGCTCGTGGCGGGCGCGGTCGGACCGCTGGGTGTGCGTATCGAGCCGTATGGCCCGACGTCGCGCGAGGAGGCACGCGGTTTCTTCCGCGAGCAGATGGAGGGGCTCAAGGCTGGCGGCGCCGACTGCTTCATTCTCGAGACGTTCGGCGATCTGGACGAGCTCGGACAGGCGATCGCCGCGGCGCGCGACGTGGACGCGACGATGCCGGTGATCGCGCAGATGACGATCGGTGTCGACGGTCTCACGCCGTACGGCGCGACGCCCGAAGACGTCGTGCGTGCGCTCGAGCGGTTCGGCGCCGACGTGATCGGCCTGAACTGCTCCGTCGGACCGCAGACGATCCTCGACGCGATCGAGAAGATGGTGCCGCTGACGCACAAGAAGATCAGTGCGCAGCCGAATGCCGGCATGCCGCGCGACGTCGGCGGACGGAGCATGTACATGGCGAGCGCCGAGTACATGGCGGAGTATGCGCGGCATCTGGTGCACGCCGGTGCGAAGGTCGTGGGAGGCTGCTGTGGCACCACGCCGGAGCACATCCGAGCGATGTGCGAGTTCGTGCGTCCTCTGAGCCCGAGGTTCGCACAGCCGTCCGGCGGCGTGTCCACCGTCGCGGCGCCGCCGGTGCTGCGCGACGCGACGCATCGCACGCCCGACGTGCAGGCCGTGCCGCTGGCGCAGCGCTCCAAGTGGGGGGCGAAGCTCGCCGCCGGCGCGTTCGTCACGTCGGTGGAGATCGTGCCGCCGCGAGGGGTGGACGCGACGCGCATGCTTGCCGATGTGAGAAAGCTGCGCGTCGCGGGCGTAGATGCGGTGAACGTTCCCGATGGGCCGCGTGCGCAGAGCCGCATGGGCGCTCTGCTCACGTCGCTGCTCATCGAGCAGCAGGTCGGGATCGAATCGGTGACGCACTACGCCTGCCGCGACCGCAACCTGCTCGGCATGCTGAGCGACTTGCTCGGCGCGGCGGCGATCGGTTTGCGCAACCTGCTGTTGATCACCGGCGACCCACCGAAGATGGGACCCTATCCCAGCGCGACCGCGGTGTTCGACATCGATGCGATCGGATTGACGAACCTCGTGCGCAACCTCAACCACGGCCGCGACCCGGGAGACAACGCGATCGGCGCGCCGACGCAGTTCGTGATAGGTGTCGGCGTGAACCCTGCACCCATAGACCTCGAGCACGAGCTCAAGCGGTTCGCGTGGAAGGTCGAGGCGGGTGCCGAGTTCGCGGTGACGCAGCCCGTGTTCGATGCGAACCAGCTCGAGAACTTCCTGCGCCGCACCGAAGGCCAGCGTCCGCCGATCGTCGCCGGCATCTGGCCGCTCGTGAGCGTCCGCAACGCGGAGTTCCTCGCCAACGAGGTGCCCGGGGTCAGCGTGCCCGACGCTGTGATCGAGCGGATGCGGAAGGCGAGCGAGAAGTCCAAGGAGCATGCGGTCGCCGAGGGAATCGCCATCGCGCGCGAGATGCTCGATCGCGTGCGCGGCGGTGTGCAGGGCGTGCAGGTGTCGGCGCCGTTCGGAAAGGTGGAGCTGGCGCTCGAGGTGTTCGGGGACACGCTCGTGCCGGTGCCGCCCCGACCCACCATCGCGAACGCGTCGGTTCCGGCGTAAGCGTGCAGATCCCTCGACTCGCTGCGCTCGCTCGGGATGACAACCCTTTGCCATCCCGAGCATAGCGCGTAGCGCGGACTCTACGTTGTCATTCCGAGCGGAGCGCGCAGCGCG
>DATEOG010000166.1:0-12613 GCA_035274345.1 Gemmatimonadaceae bacterium | reverse complement strand
CGGTAGAGTGGCGCGCGCAGGTGAACCTGGCCGATCGTACCGGCGGGAACGCTGAGGTGTCGTTCCTTCGAGATCGCCGTTCCGGCGACACCGGCCGCCCCGCCGATGAGCGCTCCCGTCCCGCCGCCGATGGCGGCGCCGAGCAACGTGCCCGAGCCGACTTTGGCAAGACCGCCTCCGTACTTTGCCTTGATCCCCGCCGTATCGGTCACGATCGGCGCGAGCCGATCACCGATGCGGATCGCCGTGAGCGTGGCCGCGAGCTCCTGCTTGCCGACTCGCTTGCCTCCCGCGGAGCGAGTCACCATGCCGTAGACCTTGGTGCCCGCCGGCGCGACGAGTCGATTCCCACTGCGAAAGTCTTCCTGCAGCACGGCTTCGAAGCGAGAGCCGGCGTGGTGCGAGCTGGTCGAGATCGTCGAGAGCAGCCTGACCATCAGCACGCTGCCCGCGGGTGCGAGCGGCTCCTGCGACATGGCTGGTCGCGCGGCGGCGAGCGACACCATGGCCGCCGCGATCATAGTGACTCGTCTCATGAGCGTTACTCCGGGTTGCACGAGGCTCGACGCGGACCTGGACGTCCGCGCCTTCATTGTACGAGCTGCTGGCCGCGCAGGTGGTTCACGACGGCGTCCACCGTCTCGTCCACCAGCTTGGCAGGCGTGGTCGCGTTGAGCGTCTTGGTACGCGCCGCCCACACCAGCTTGTCTTCCTTGATCGAGTAGATGGCCGTCTCGACCGACACCACACGGTCGTTGACGACGTAGCCCGGACGCTGGACCATCCCCCACGACGAGCCCCAATACGTGTAGAAGCTCGGATGTCCGGTGTACCACGTATTGAGCGGCACGTACGTCGTCCGATCCTTCACGTCGACGACTCGCATCACGACGGCGCCGTCGAACAGCTTCTCGCGAAGGATCTTGGTCGCTTCCGGACGGTCGCGCGTGTTCAGATCCGGCGCGACGCGATACGCCGCGAACGCGTTCGGCAACTGCTTCGCGAGCTTGTCCTCGACCCGCCGTCGCGCCTCATCGTCGTTCGTCGCGTATGAAACGAGCATGCGACGGAAGTGAAGCGTCCCGACTCCCGGATCCCGGTACGAGGTCTCGAGGTCCGGTGATCCGCCGGTCGCACAGGCCAGCGTCAGGGCGAGTATCGCAGCGACCACACGCAGTCCACGCATCCGTCCTCCATGCGCACCGCGTGCGCACCGAAAGTGAGCAGAGGGCCCTTCACCGACTGCGATGGCAAGAGTGGTCCGCGCCGAGACGCCGGCCCATTGGACGTTGAGCATACGGGCGGCTCGCACGAACGAGTCGAGGCGTGTACCGGACGCGAGCAGCGAAGGTTGACAGACCGCACCAGCGAACGCAGCATCAGGGTATCGTCTGCGTCGCGGACGAGGCTTTGCCGTGTGCGCCTTCAGAGTCGATCGCATGCTCGTGGCTCGTCTGTCACCCCTCGTCGTGCCGGCTCTCACGCACGACGATCCCGAGTGGCCAGTCCTTCGTGTGGCTCGCGCGACGCTGTTGACCGCGTTCGGCTACTGGATCGGCGCCAAGCTCGGCATGGCGCTTACGCCGGATCCGCAGCCGGTGGCGTCGCTCTGGCCGCCGAACTCGATCATGCTCGCGGCGCTGCTCATTGTGCCGACGCGCTACTGGTGGATCGTCCTGCTCGGTGCGCTGCCGGCACATCTGGCCGTCGAGCTCGGGAGTGGCGTCCCGATGCCGATGGTGCTGAGCTGGTTCGTGAGCAACGCCTTCGAGGCCGCGCTCGGCGCCGGCCTCGTGCGCCGCTTCTCCGGACCGAAGGCGCGACTCGACAACGTGCGCACGCTGGCGGTGTTCGTCGTGTGCGCCAGCTTCTTCGCCGTGTTCGTCGCGTCCTTCCTCGACGTCGGCTTCGTGGAGCTGAACCGCTGGGGGGAGGGCGACTACTGGAGCGTGTGGCGTGCCCGCTTCTTCTCGAACGTGCTCGCGACCCAGACGATCGTCCCGGTCATCCTCAGCTGCGATGCGCGGGTGTTCCGCGTGTTGAGGACGGCGTCCGTCGTACGGTACGTCGAAGGTGTCGCGCTCGGCGCGGCGATGACCGTCGTGTGCGCCCTCGTCTTCAACGCGAGTCCCGAGCGGTGGCACATCGCGCCCGCGCTGCTGTTCCTGCCGATCCCGCTCCTGCTCTGGGCGGCGGTCCGCTTCGGGATGTTCGGTGTGAGCCTGGGTCTGCTGGGCGTGACCGTCGTCGCCATCTGGGGCGTCGTGCGCGGCCACGGGCCATTCGCGACGCCGGATGCCGAGGCGCTCTCCGTTCAGCTCTTCCTCTTTCTGACCGCGCTGCCGATGTCGGCGCTCGCCGCCGTCATCGAGGAGCGCCGCGCGGCCATCGAGGAAGCGCGCGCGGGAGAGAGTGTGCTGAGGAGCAGCATCGACGCGGCATACATCGGCGTGTGGAGCTTCGACATGGAAACCCAGCGTGTCTGGGCCGTCGGCAATGAGGAAGCGTTGCTGGGTGTGGCCACGGAGAGGGAGGAACGTCCCGTCGCGGAATGGATGGATCGGATCGTTCCCGAGGACCGCAGGCAGATGGAGAAGAACTTCGAGCTCGCCTGTTTGCCGACCGCGCCTCGCGACGAGAATGGCGATACCCCGCTTCCGGAGATCGCCTACCGCGTCAACCGGGGCGATGGGAGGATTCACTGGATCCTCACCCGGGGCACGGTGTTGCGCCGGCCCGACGGCACGCCGTACCGATCCACCGGCGTCAACATCGACATCACCGATCGGCTGCGGACGGCAAAGGCGCTCGAGGAGGGCAAGGAGCGGTTGGAGCTCGCCGCGGCCGCGGCCAAGATCGGCTTCTGGAGCATCGAGCTCGGATCCGACGAGATGTGGGTGAGCAACCATTGCTACACCCTGCTCGGCATGGAGGAGGGAACGCCGGAAGCGAGGGATGCGGTCGAGTCGCTCGTCCGCGCCACCGCGTCGCGCGGAGAGGAGAATGGCCGAGACTCGCTGGGCTATCGCGACATGCAGGAGTACGAGCTGCTGATCGTCGCGGCGGACGGGGTCGAGCGCTGGATCTCGGCGGGCGCGCGACGCGTTCGACAGCCCGGCGGAGACACGATCCGCATCATCGGCATGATCCGCGACATCACCGAGCAGCGTCGCGCAGAGCGCGAGGTCAGACAGCAGCAGGCCGAGCTGACGCATCTCTCGCGCGTCTCGCTCGTCGGGGAGCTCGCCGCGGCGATCGTGCACGAGGTCGGACAGCCGATCGGCGCGGTGACGCTCAACGCGCAGGCGGCCGAGCGTCTGCTCGAGCGCGAGAACGTGAGCCACGACATGCTGCGCGAGATCGTTGGCGAGATCCTGCGGGACAACCAGCGCGCATGGTCGGAGATCCGGCAGTTGCGCGACCTCGTTCGGCGCGCCGAGACGGAACGGGAGCGGCTCGACATGCGGCAGGTCGTGCGTGAGGCGCTCGTCATCGCCCGCCGCGAGCTCTCCAACGAGGACATCCAGGTCGGCCTCGTCCTCGGCGACGACGTGCCGCCGATCATGGGCAACAAGGCGCAGCTCCAGCAGGTGTTGCTCAACCTCATCCTGAACGCGCGCGACGCGATGGTCGACATGCCTCCGACGCTCCGCGAGCTGCGCGTGACGGTGGAGAAGGGCGAGGGATCGACGGCCCACGTCGTCCTCGCCGATGCAGGCAGTGGCATCACGCCGGACCGCGCCGACGAGATGTTCCAGCCCTTCGTGACCTCCAAGCGTCACGGCTTGGGACTGGGGCTCGCCATCAGCCGCTCCATCGTCGTCGAGCATGGAGGAGCGTTGCGAGCGGAGCAGGGCGCCGTGGGCGCGGTACTGCACCTGACACTGCCCGCCGCGGACGCGCGCGCCGACTGACGGGCGTCGCTCGCGTCAGGCGCGAGGCGCCCCGAGCAGGCGGATGATCCCCGTCACGAGCATTCCCGTGGCGATCAGGAGGTTCAAGATGCGAAATCGGTGCAGCGCTCCCGCATCGGTGCCGGCGAAGAACAGCACCGTGGCCATGATGACGGCATCGAGCACGTAGGTGTCGCTGATGCGGTTGGCGCGCTGGCTCGCCGCGGACTCGCGCTCGGCGGCGCGATCGAGGCTGTCCGCGACGGCTTCGTCGGCCAGGCGATAGCTCGGAAGCACGAATGGCGTCGGCGCTGCGGCGCGCGAATGCATTGGCCGGCTCGCGACCCAGCCGTCGAACGCCGGCTTGAACTCGTGCCGGAACCGTGCGGCGATGAAGTCCGCGAGCACGGAGTCGCCCCCCGCCCTGGCGGTCATCCAGTGCGCGAACGTGCCGATGTCGATCATGCGCAGCTCTCCGGCGCGGCCGGCTGCGCGGGTCGATTTGGCGCGCAGGGCACCCGCGTTCGCCCCGTGCTGGAACTGCGTGCCGCTCCAGAGCGACGCCTGATAGCTCGCCCACGACGTGGCGAGCGCCGCGAGCGACATCAGCACGGTCGACCACACGCGCATGCGTGATGCGCGTGAAGTGCTACCGGCCGACGACTCGTCGGACGGTCGAGCGTCGGTCACGCCAGCGGCGACGCGCCGCGCTGCATCGCCCCGTCAGGCGAGGGACTCATCATGGCGCCGTGCGTCGCGGTGACTCTGAACGCGCCGTCCCTCATGGCGCTCTTCGTCGCGCTCTGTGTTTCGCTCTGTGGCTCGCGCGGCAGGCGCAGCGTGAACGCGGAGCCGTGCCCCACCTCACTTTTCACTGTGAGCGACCCTCGCATCCCTGCCGCGAGCTCACGGCTGATCGCCAGGCCAAGGCCCCAGCCGGCAGTTCCCGGAGACGAAGCCGGATCGAGTCGCACGTACGGCTCGAAGATGTCGGCGAGCTTGTCCGGGGGAATCCCGGGACCGTCGTCGACGACGTCGAACGACACCGCGTCGCTTTCGTCCCGACAGCGCAGCGTGACCGTCGCGCCGGGCGGCGAATACTTGATCGCGTTCGCCACGAGATTGACGAGCACCTGCTGCAGCTTCTCGGCGTCGGCAAGGACCACGACGTCGGATGGCGCCTCGAGTCGCAGTGCGACGCGCTGCTCGAGCGCGAGCGGCGACAGCACACCCTCGGTCAGCTCGATCGCCCTGGCGGCCGAGACCGGCGTGGAGCGATAGATGATGTCTCCCGACTCCAGCCGGCTGAACGAGATGAGATCGTCGATCAGGTGAACGAGGATTCGCTCGCTCACCGCGATGCGATCCAGCATGCGCGCCTGGTCGTCCGTGAGCGTGGTGCCCCGGCTCGTCTGCAGCAGATTGACGTAGCCGGCGATCGACTGCAGCGGCGTGCGCAACTCGTGGCTCATCCGGGTGACGAATTGCACCTTGGACGCCGCGGCCTTGGCGATCTGGGCGCGGGCACGCTCGGCCCGCAGGTGCGCGTCCGCGTGCGACAGGGCGGTGGCAAACAGATTCGCCGTCTCGGTCGCGAGCTGTGCGGCGCGCCGCGGGGAGCCGGCCCTGGTGCGATACAGAATGGCGAACACTCCGAGCGCCTCGCCGGTCGCACGATAGAAGGGCAGAATCTCGGCGTGCTTGAACCCGAGCTCACGGGCCCGTTCTGCCCATGCCTCGGCGCTCTTCCAGACATTGCGTACCCGCACGAGCCGATGTTCGGCGAGTGCCGTCGCGAACGCTCCGTCGGCGTGCGGATGGATCCCCTCGAAGCGCTCGTACTGCGAGCTCGTGAGGCCGTAGCCGAGTACCGGCATGAGGAGATGTGCCGCGTCGTCCAGGAGCATGAGAACTCCCATGTCGGCGCGGGCCAGTGTCGTGATCAGGCGAAGCGCGGGGGCCAGCTCGGTCTGTTCCAGCGGCCACACACGCGTTGAGGAGTCTGCCACGGCTGCCTCGGGTTATGTCGTTCCACATGCTACGAGCCACCACCGCGCGTCCGAACTTGCCCATTGGGGCTACGCCTGAATGCGTAGCGCGCTCTCGGAGTGCAAGGAGTCGGGCACCGGCCGCTTGTAGCTGTCCAACGTGCGGATGATGGTGCCAACCGCGGGAGGACAGGGCACGTCGATGCCGTCGACGTGCACGTATTCGCGGTGCGGAGGGGCGACGAGGCGGTCGATCAGCCGAATGAGGGCGGCGAGGGAGGGCACGCCGAATTTGTGCATGACGCGTCCGCGATGGACCTTGACGGTCTTCTCCGTCGTGCCGATGCGCGCGGCCACGTTCTTGTTCGGAAGCCCGGCGGCGACGAGCGCGCAGACCTCTGCTTCGCGCGGCGTCAGCTGCCCCGCCAGACGCCACATGGCGACGAGAGAGCGGTGCGCCTCCACCGACTTGCGGCTCGCTTGCAGCGCGGCCTCAGTCGCGGCGAGCAGCGCCTCGGCGGTGAACGGCTTGGCGAGCAGATCGAGCGCGCCGAGCTTCATCGCCGTCACGACCGTATCCACGTCGTCGGTCGCGGTCATGAACACGATCGGTGCGTCGAGATCGGCGTCGCGCAGGGCGCGCGCCATCTGGATGCCGTCGACCGAAGGCATGCGAATGTCGACGAGCACGCACGCCGCTTCGATCACGTCGGCTTCGGCGAGATAATCATTCGCCCGATGATACGTGCGCACCTGGTAGGCTGCGGTGAGCAGCACGCGCTCGACGGCGCGACATAGATTTTCATCGTCGTCGATGACGACGATGAGCGGGTCATCGCTCGTCACTCGTCCTCGCACGGTCACGGCGCTCCACACCCCACCCCATCTGCTATTGGAATCCTACGCAGGCTACGGTGCGTCCTTCCTGACAATCGCAGCATTGGCTCTAGGGCCAATAGAGCGCTCGCCGAGTGACCGCGATGATCATCGCCCGATCCTAGTCGTAGGCGGTAGGGGAGGATGTCATGCGAGCTGGCGTACACACATTCGATACCGCGTCTCCGATTCCACTGACGGTCGTTGGCGGTCCGACTGGCGCAGGCAAGAGCGCGGTGATCCGTCACTTGATGGAAGAGCAGGTGGGACGGCGCGTCGTAGTCATCGTACCGCAACTCGTGGGCTCGGCAGGCGAGGAACGCACGCCGCATGCGGACGAGCTGCGATGTGAATCGATCGGCGGCTGCATGATGCTGCCGAGCCGGGATCCGGTGGATGATCTGCTTCAGCTCGCACGGATGGAGCGCCGGCCGGATCATGTGATCGTCGAAGCGAAGGCCGACGAGAGCCCGGCACGGCTCGTCGGCTACGCATACATGCCGGGCTTCCGGCCGGATGGCGTCGTCATCGTCGTCGATGCGGCCGCCGGCGCACGAATCGAAGCGGGCGAGACACTGAGCGTCGCCACGCAGGCGCAGCTCCGTCGCGCCGACATCGTCGTGCTCAACAAGGTCGATCTCGCCGGTTCGCGACTCGCATCGGCGACACAGCGCACGCTCGCGAGGATGGCACCGTCGGCGCGCTTCCTCTGGAGCCACGGCGGACAGGTCGCATCGTCGGTGCTGATCGGACCTGCGACGGGACACGCTGCCGCGAACGAAACGTCCGTCGTCGCGGAATGGCGCGCCGACTACGAACCAGTCTCGACGCGAGACGGACGCTCGCGGCTCGGAGAGCGCTGTCGCACCTGGTGCCTCGTGAGCGAGCGCCCACTCGAGGCGCGCGCGTTCCGAGCCTGGGTCTCACGACTCCCGGGAACGGTGATGCGCGGGACCGGCGTGGTCCATCTCCGTGAGGAGCCGCAGCATCGGCAGGAGTTCGCATTGATCGGCTCGCGCTGGCGTCTCACGCGTGGCGCGCCGTGGGGGAACACGGCGCCGCTCACGCGGGTCACGCTCGTGAGCCTCGGCGGGGAGATCCGGCGCGCCCACGGCGCCACGATCGTCGAGGAGAGCGCACCGCCAGTGGTGCGCCGCCGAATTCAACTACAGGAATCGCCCGTCGCGGCGAGTGAAGGAGAGTTGAGATGAGCAACACCGGTACTTCGTGGGCGAACAAGGAGAAGCCCCGCATTCTGATCGTGGAGGACGACACCGACTCGGCCATCAGTCTCGCGCGACTGCTGACCTTGTTCGGCTATGACATCAAGGTGGAGCGGGATGGGCTCGCGGCCGTTCAGTGTGCGCGCGACTTCGCGCCGTGGGCCGCGCTCATCGACCTGTCGCTGCCGACGCTCGACGGTTGCGGCGTCGCCCGTCAACTGCGCAGCCATTCCGAGACGCGCGACAGCGTGCTCATCGCGATGACCGGCTGGGGCGATGACGACCACTACGTGAGCTCGTTTCAGGCGGGATTCGATCGCTATCTCATCAAGCCGCTTTCGATCGAGACGCTGATGGACGCGCTGTCGACGACGCACGTCTAGCCACTGCTCGTCAGTCGGAGCTTGAACAGTCCGTGATCGGGCAGTCACGACAATGATCCAGTCGCGCGCGGGCGCATCCGCGGCGCCGCAGCACCCACCTGGGGCGCCGCCGAAGCGCGACATGGTGTGGATCGAGGGCGGAAGCTTTCTGATGGGCTCGGACGACGCGTATCCCGAGGAGGCGCCGAGCCACCGCGTCGATGTGGGCGGATTCTGGATCGACCGCTTTCCCGTCACCAATGCGCGCTTCGCCCGGTTCGTCGAGGAGGCGCACTACGTCACCTTCGCCGAGGTGGCGTCGATCGCGACCGACTCTCCGTGGGGCGGCCCTCGCAAAGGCAGCGGAGGATCGCTCGTCTTCGTGAAGCCGACGATACGCGGCTCCCGCCACCACACCACGTGGTGGCGTCACGTGATCGGTGCGAACTGGCGGCATCCGCGCGGGCCGGACAGCTCGAACGCCGCGCTGGACGCGCATCCGGTCGTGCACGTGACGTACGGCGACGCGCTCGCCCTCGCGGAGTGGGAAGGACTGCAGCTCCCGACCGAAGCGGAATGGGAGTTCGCCGCGCGTGGTGGGTTGGAGGGCACGACGTACGCGTGGGGCGACGAGATCATGCCGGAGGGCCGGCCGATGGCGAACTACTGGCAGGGCCCCTTCCCGTACGAGAACTGCCTCGTCGACGGCTGGGAGTACACGTCGCCCGTCGGAAATTTTCCGGCGAATGGGTATGGCCTGTTCGACATGATCGGCAACGTGTGGGAGTGGACGAGTGACTGGTTCCGTGCCTCGCGACTGCCCGAGGCGGCGGAAGTGCACACCGCGGCGACTCGGCGGGAGCGCCGGTTGGCGAGGCTGCTCGGCGCGGGTGCGTCGCCGACGTCGCTCTCGAGCAAGGTGCTGAAGGGAGGCTCGCATCTTTGCGACGTGAATCATTGTCATAGGTATCGTCCGTCGGCGAGGTGGTCGGCGGGGATTCGCACCTCGACCAGCGACATCGGGTTCCGCTGCATCCTGCGCCCCTGAGCGCACCGCTTCTCGCCCAGCGCTTTCGTCGTCGCTGACCGACGCGCCCGGTTGGGCCACCCTTCCTGGACGGTAGTGGGACTTTGGGCCTACACGCCTTGTGAGAGCCCGGCTCGGGCTCACATACTCAGAGAGAACGCGTGGTACGCCGGTGGATGCAAACTCGCATTCAAGTCGCACCCACGCTGCGGGAAGCGGAGAGAACCATGCTCGGGACGATCGAAGAATCGCCTCGCCGATGGCGCGTCGCGGTGGTCGACGACGACGCCTCGGCGTTGCGGGCGACGTCGCGGTTGCTCAGCGTCGACGGATACGACGTCACGGCGTTCACGTCGAGCGCCGAATTTTTCGCCAGCCTGCCGGCGGTGATGCCGGACGTCATGCTGGTCGATCTGCGCATGCCCGAGGTGAACGGCCTCGAGCTGCAGGCTGCGGTGAAGGAGCGCGCGCTCCGCATCCCGATGGTATTCATGTCCGCCTATGCGAGTGTCGCATCCTCCGTGCAGGCGCTGCGCGCTGGTGCAGTCGATTTTCTCGAGAAGCCCTACGATCGCACGACGCTGCTCGGCGCCGTCGAGCGCGCGATCGACTCGGCGGCTCGCGAACGCAAGCGGTCCTCCTCGCGCGCGGAGCTGGTGCGCGCATGGCGGACGTTGACGCGGCGCGAGCAGGAGGTGTGTCGGTGGGTGGTGCGCGGGCTGCTCAACAAGCAGATCGCCGCGGCCATCGGCATCGGCGAGAAGACCGTGAAGGTCCACCGCGCGAGAGCGATGACGAAGATGCACGCGGATTCGGTGGCGAGCCTCGTGCGGATGGTCGACGCACTCGACGAGCAGGTCGGCGCCGGAGCGCCGACCGACGAGCATCAGAGAGCCGGCTGACGCGTTCTTGATCGTTCGCTGATGTAACGGCCGACGATCGCCGCGAGGGCTCGAGGAAGGACCGGCTTCGTCAGCACTTCATCGAATCCGCTGGCGAGCGATCGCGCGCCGTCGTTCGCACCTGTTAGCGCGGTGAGCGCGAGGATGATCGAGTCGCGGGTTCGAGGATCGGCGCGCAGCAGTCGCGCCAGCGTCCACCCGTCGATCTCCGGCAGGATGATGTCGAGGAGCATCAGCGCGGGCCGAAGCAACTGCGCCTGCCGAAGTCCCTCGGCGCCCGTCGCGGCTTCCTCCACGCGAAAGCCCGCGCGCTCGAGGACGATCTTCGCCAATGTGCGGCTGGGCTCGTGATCGTCGACCACGAGGATCAACGGCGCCGGCACCATCGGCGTCCGCGCGATGACGGGCGGCACGGCGTGCGCGGTCGGGTGATGGTAGTACGAGCCGATGGAGGAAGCGTAGTGCTCTGTCATGGCGGCTAGGTCAACGGGGCATCTGGTGCGGCGACCTGTGCGGACGGGTCGCCGGCGATTGGCCAGCGGGTAACGATGCGTACGTCGTGTGCGGCGTCGTTCTCGACCGTGATCGTCGCGGGTTGGCCCGCAACGACGGAGCGAGCGACAGTCGCCGCCCAACTGTCGAAAAGGTCGGCCTTCGGGCGGGATCCGGCGTGCGACACGACGATCTCCACCGACTCGGCCAGCGGGCGCACCTCGATGGTGACCGCCGAGCCGGGGACGGCGCGTTGCGCGACCGCGTCGAGCGCGCCGGTGGCGATATCGAGAAGCGCTTCGCGCAGCAGCAGCGCGTCGGCGGCGACCGGTGGAATCGGCGGGAAGACGACGAGCCGCATCGGCACCTGATGCGCCGTGGCCTCTGCTGCGGCGACGCGCACCACATCCCACACGATCGACACGGCATCTGCGGTCGTGAAGATCGTCGGACGATGCTCGGACAGCGAGTGCAATGCGCGGATGGCGTCCCGCAGCCGGCGTTGCTGTCCCTGCGCGTCCACGAGCGCCGCAATCGCTTCGAGCGGCAACGGTTCGCGACGCTGCAGGTAGTGGAGCGCCGCGGAAATGTTGAGCTCTGCGGCGGTGAGCGGCTGGCGAAGGTCGTGTGTGACGACGGACACGATGTCCGCATCACGATGCACCAGGAGCGGTGTCTCGCGCTCGCCGAGCATGCCGAACGCTGCCCCATCGGGCGCGTGTGTGGAATCTCTCGGGGACCGCTGCTCCGAACTCATGCACCTACAGTGTCGATGATCTCGCCGGCGGAGCATTGGCCTTTTGGCCTACGCGGGGCCGACACCCTCGGCGATATGGCCGAGCCGGGCAACTTCACATTGCACGATCCTGCCGTTCCCCCTTTCCAGGCGCCCGGCACCGACGAGAATCGGCTCGCGGAAGCGCGCACGCCCTTGGGCCAAGGTCGCATCGCAACGTCACTTCACCGCGCCGAGGTTGACCGTCGACGCAAGACACATCCGCAGAGGAGTGATGACGATGACAAGGATGGTGTACGGACTCGCCGCATTCGGTGTGACGGTCGCGCTGATCGGCGTCGGCACGGTGCTCACGCGGCCGACCACCTCCACACCCAAAGTGGAGGTCAACTGGGTCGCGCCGGGAGCACCGGCCTCCGCGACGATCGCGCCCGCGGCGACGGGAGCCCTCAATGCGATGGGCGAATACCTGCGCACGCTGAAGACCTTCGAGGTGAAGGCCACGATCAGTCGTGAGATCGTGATGCTCGACGGCGAGAAGGTGCAGTTCGATGGAAAGGCGGACCTGATCGTTCAGCGACCGAATCGCCTTCGGTTGTCGATGACGACCGATCGCAAGGACCGTCGCTTCTTTTACGACGGGAAGACGTTCACGCTGTACGCGCCGCGCACCAACTTCTTCGCGTCCGTCGCCGCACCGCCGACCATCAGCCAGCTCGCTGACACGCTGGAGACGCGGTTCGGCATCGACCTGCCACTGGTGGATCTGTTCCGATGGGGAACGCCGGATGGCATCGACGGCCAGCTGACGTCGGCGAACTTCATCGGACCCAGCTCGATCGACGGCGTGACGTGCGAGCAGTACGCGTTTCGCCAGAACGGCGCCGATTGGCAGGTCTGGATCCAGTCGGGCGACTTCAAGCTGCCGCGTAAGGTGGTCATCACGACGACCACCGACGAGGCGCGCCCGCAGTACTCGGCGGTCTACACCTGGAACCTCGCACCGTCTGTCGATGACGGAGCGTTCGTGTTCGCGCCGGACAAGGACGACCACAAGATCGTGCTCGTCGACGCGATGAAGACAAACAAGGCTGCGAAATAGGAGCGCGCCATG
>DATEOG010000165.1:0-9898 GCA_035274345.1 Gemmatimonadaceae bacterium | reverse complement strand
CGCTGCTCGGTGGCGAGCAGCTCGGCGATCGCGCGCCACACGACGGGCCGGCCCGTCGATGCGACGGCGGCTGCGGCGACACGCACAGCGCGCTCGACCTCTCCGTTCCGCAGTAGCTCGGCCAGTCGCAGCGCGGTGAATGCCGGCCACCACTCGACGACGTCGAGATCGTGCGTGAACGACACCGCCCACCGCCGGCCCTGCGGCCACGGATCGATGAACCGCACCATACGGCGGCCGGCCGCCATACGCACCGCTGCGGCGAGCGTGCGAGCGGCGAGCGAGATGACCGGTTCGCGATCGATCGACGCGCGGAAGGCAGCGGTCTCCGTCGACGGCACACGCCCGAATCGATCGGCGACGGACGAGCGCTGCTCCACCTCGGCGCATGCGACATCGAGCACGAAGCGCAGCAGAGCGCGTTCGACGCGCACCTCGCCATCCGCGACCTCGACGCCCCAGTTTCGCGCGCGCAGCTCCGACGAGGATACGGGCGACGACTCGCCGATGGCGCGCAGCCGGACGACGTCTCCCTCGCCCTCGCAGCGCAGCACCGCCGACAGATCGACGAGCAGCTCGAGCGCGAAGCGCTCTCCAGGCGTCAGGAGATCGTCGTGAGTGAGCGCGAGCACGTGGAAGTGAGAAGAGCGGCGCGATCGGGTGCGTCGCGACCGCAGTCTATGAGTGTCGATGAGACGCTGCAAGAGCGATCGAAGCGTGTCGTCATCGCGCCCTTGACGCTCTGGGGTGCGCCCGTCACTCTACGGCGTCTCCCACCCGCCCACGATGATCCGCAAGAAGCGCCTGCCGATCGGTCACCTCGCGCTCTACGGCTGGCTTCCCAGTCCGCTCAAGATCTGGGCATATCGCGTTTTCCGGGGCTACAAGATCGGCAAGAACGTCACGCTGGCGTTCGGCGCCGTCGTCGTCGGCGACGACGTGGAGCTCGCGGATCACGTCGAGATCGGACTTCTCGCGATGGTCATGGGGCGGACGATTCGCATCGGCCGGCACTCGAGTATCGGAACGATGAGCTACGTCGCGTGCGAGCGGATCCAGATCGGAGAGGACGCGCGCATTCGCGAACAGGTCTTCGTCGGGGGACCGCAGCTCCCCGAGTCGAGCTTCACGCTCGGCAGCCGCACGATCATCCTGCAGCTGGCGTCGATCAACCCGACGAAGCCGGTGACGATCGGCGACGATACCGGCATCGGCGGACACTGCCTGATCTTCACGCATGGGGCGTGGCTCAACGCGCTCGACGGCTATCCCGTCACGTACGAGCCCGTGACGCTCGGCAACAGCGTATGGCTGCCGTGGCGCGTTTTCATCATGCCGGGGACGACGATCGGCGACGGCAGCGTGATCGGCGCGAACTCGCTCGTGCAGGGTACGATCCCTCCGATGTCGCTCGCCGTCGGCAGTCCGGCGAAGGTGATCCGCTCGGCGCCGGACTTTCCCCGCGTGCCGAGCGAGGAGAAGAAGGCGGCGATCGTGGCGGACATGGTGAGCGAGTTCGAGCGATACGTGACGTACGAGCACTACGTCGTGGAGGTGCGCGCCGGCACGCGAAGCTACCGCCCCGCTGCGGGAGGCGGACCGCTGCGGCTCTTCTGGCGACGCACCGCTGCTGATCCGATCGCGGGCGATCGAGGCGACACGGTGCTCACGGAGGTCGCGCTCGGCGAAGATGAGAAGGCCGAGCTTCGCGCAAAGGGCGTCTACTGGCTCGATCTCGCGGGACGCAGCCGCAGCGCAGATGGATCGCCGCTCACGGAGGAGCTGGCGACGTTCATCGCGCGCTACGGAATCCGGTTGCCCCGCGACGGCTGAACGGCCGAGTCGCCCGCCTCGCGCTTCATCCAGAGCACGGCGACGATTCCCGGCGCGATCTCGAGAATCGTCCGCCAGAGCCGCACGATGATCGATAACACCGCGGCCTCGGCCTGGGTCGCCACACCGAGCTGCGGCGCAAGCACCACCATCGCCCCCTCCGCTGCGCCGAGGCCGGCGGGCGCCGGGTTGAGCAAACCCGTGAGGTAGGAAAGCGTATACAGCGCGATGCATCCGCTGAGGCTTCTCGAATCACCAGGCAGCACGGCCCGAGTCATCAGCCAGAACGCCACGCCGTAGGCGAGCCACGACGCGGCGGTCGAGAGCGCCGCGATGGTCACCGCGCCAGCGCCGAAGCGTGGCAGAACGATCTCCCGCCCCGTCAGTTTCCTGGCGAGCGCTCCGACTCGCGTGATGAGCAGCGGCCCCAGAGTGATCACGGCGACGCCGAGCGCGACGATCCACCAGCCCTTCGCCCCGAAGCGTTCGCGCAGCACGGGAAACGCGAACGTGCAGGCGACCGCCAGTCCCGTGAGCAGGTTCACGACGGTCACGAGCAGCGTGGCGCCGGTGGAGACGGTCACTGGAACGCCGCGACGTCGGGTCATCTCGGTCATGGCGCCGAACTGCCAGAAGGCGCCGGGCAGCCATCGCGCGAGGTTGGAGCCGAACCAGATTCGTGCCGCATCGCCCTGCCCCAGCGTGCCGCCGAGCGCACCGAGCACTCGACGCCAGCTCTCGACCAGAAGCCAATACGTGAGGAGCACGACGAGCGACGCGATCGACACGAGGCCCCATCGCGGATGGACGCGATCGGCGACGGCGACCACGGACGGCAACTGACCCCGCAGCGCCCACAGTGCGGCGCCAACGAGAGCAACGACGACGATCCAACGGAGGATCCGCAGGAGTGCGCGCGGTGGCAAGTTGGGTGGGTCTACTCGTCTCGCAGCTTCAGCTCGTCGAGCTGACGTCGCAGCTCACGCACCTCGGCGCGCTGGCCGGCGATCTGCTCGCCGAGCAAGCCCGTGGCGAACAGCACGCTGCCGAGGATGAGACACGTCTGGATGACCATCCACACGGCACGCACGCCGACGTGCGCTGTGGCCAGCACGATCAACGCGGCGAGTCCGGCGACGAAGCCGAGCGCGAACAGTGCCGCGCCGGCCATGCCGAAGAGGAGCAGTGGCTTCTTTCCGAATCGCAGCTCGAACCACACCGACAGCATGTCGAGCACGCCGACGGGAATACGCGAGAGGCCGAACTTCGAGCGACCCGCATGCCGCGGGTACAGGGGCACCGGGATCTCGGTCACGGTGAATCCCTCGGCCGCGGCGATCACGATCATGTAGCGGTGCCAGTCGGGGCGCACCGGCAAGGTGTCCATGATCTCCCGGCGATACGCCTTCACCGAGTTGAGATCCTTCACGGGAACGTGGAAGAGCGTGCGGCTGAGGCGATTGTAGATCCCCGACACGAACGCCTTCTCGTACTTCCCTTCCTTGAAGCCCGTGACCATGTCCGCGCTGCCCGCCATGATCGGCGCCACGAGCCGCGGGATGTCCTCGGGCTTGAACTGCAGATCGGCGGGATAGAAGACCAGCACTTCGCCCGTCGAGTTGAGGTAGCCCGTGCGCAGCGCGTCGGCGATCCCACGGCGCGAGCGGTGGCGGACGCTTCGCAGGAAGCGGTAGCGACCGCCGAGCTCCTGGAGCACCTGCCACGTGTCGTCGACCGATCCGTCGTCGATGACGACGACCTCGTAGCTGACGCCTGGATCGGCGGCGAATGCCTCAGCCGCCATCTCCATGAACAGCGGCAGGTTCTCGCTCTCGTCCTTGGCGGGCACCAGCACCGACACGTCGACCCGGCGCTCCACGGCGTCGGCGAACCGCCTTGCGGGCACCGTCGACGCACCCGCGGTCATACGCGCTTGCGCATGCGTGCGGAGAGCACGCCGAGCTGGTCGCGATACTTCGCGACGGTGCGCCGCGCGATCTGGACGCCGCTCTCCTTGAGGATGTTCACGATCGCCTGGTCCGTGAGCGGATGTTTCGGATTCTCCTCCGACACCAGCTTCTGGATCTGCGCCTTGATGCCCCGGGCAGAGACGTCCTCGCCGGCGGTCGTCGACAAGCCGGACGAGAAGAAGAACTTGAGCGGCAGCACGCCGCGCGGCGTCTGGACGAACTTCTCGTTCGTCACACGGCTCACGGTGCTCTCGTGCATGTTGATCACCTCGGCCACCTCGCGCAGCGTGAGGGGCTTGAGGAATTGCACGCCCTTCTCGAAGAACTCGCGCTGCCGCTCGACGATGTAGTTCATCACCTTCAGCATCGTCTGCCGCCGCTGCTCGATCGCCTGGATCATCCAGTTGGCCGAGTTGAGCTTGTTCGAGATGAACTCCTTATTCTCGCCGTCGAACTTCTTCTTGTCGCGCGCGATCTCCTGATACGCCTTGCTCAGCTTGAGCCGCGGCAGGTTCGCGTCGTTGAGAAAGACGTGGTACTTGCCGTCAATCTTGTCGACGATCAGGTCGGGGATGATGTAGTTGTCGCTGGCATCGCTGTAGACGAGGCCGGGCTTCGGATCAAGCTTGGCGATCTCATCCGCCGCCTTCTGGACATCGACGGGGCTAATGCCGAATCGCTTCGAGATCTCGCTCCATCGGTGGGCGATCAGCTCGTCGAAGCAATCACGGACGAGTCGGAAGGGAACCGAATGCTCGAGGCCCGCCTCGCGTAGCTGAAGCATCAGGCACTCACGCAGGTCGCGTGCGCCCACGCCCGGCGGGTCGAGGCTCTGGACGATGCCGAGCATGTCTTCCGCTTCGGAGAGCGCGTACAGCGGCACCTCGGAGAGGTCCCGCTCCGTCTCCTCGGCAGCCTTCTGGACGCTCTCGTTGACCCCCTCGAGGATCTTGTCCAGCCCGCACGCGAGATAGCCATCCTCGTTGATGTTCCCGATGAACTCGTCGGCGAGGTACATCTGGCGCGGCGTGAGATCGAGGAGGCTCACCTGATCGCGCAGGTGGTCCGAGAGGTCGCGCGAGTCCACGGTGACGGGCTCGTAGTACTCCCGCTCCTCGTGCTCCTCGCGGCGGCCGCCGGCGTCGAAGCCGTCGAGGAGGATCTCCTCCCAGTCGATCTCCCCCTTCTCGTCCTTCTCCGGCTCCGATTCCGGATTGGCGCTCTCCTCCTGGACTTCGCCCTCGTCCTCCTCGTCCTCCTCCGGCTCGACCATGTCGAGGAAGGGATTATTCAGGAGCTCCTGCTTCAGGTGCTGCTGCAGGTCGAGGAGGGGCATGTAGAGCAGATCCATCGCCTGGTACAGGCGAGGATTGATCTTGAGCTCTTGCTTGAGCTGGGTGTTCTGGGAGAGTCCCTGCCTCATGCGACGTCCCCCGGGCTCTCGTCGGCGAAGCGCGTGCGGAGACGCGCGGAGAGCGTCGGGCCAAGGTAGATGTCGGCCACCGTCTCGTCGAACACCAGTTCACGCACGGTGCCCGAGACCTTCACCTGGCCGTCGAACATGATGTAGGCACGGTCGACGATATCGAGAGTCTGTTCCACGTTGTGATCGCTGATCAGGACGCCGATGCCGCGATGGCGGAGGTCGGCGACGATGGTCTGGATGTCGTGCACGGCGATCGGATCGACTCCCGCGAACGGCTCGTCCAGCATCATGAATTTCGGCTGTGTCACCAGCGCGCGCGTGATCTCCAGTCGTCGCCGCTCTCCACCGGAGAGCTGGTACGCTTTGCTGCGGCGCAGGTGCTTGATGTTCAACTCGTCCAGCAACGTCTCGAGCCGGGCAGCCCGCTCGCTGGCGCTGAGCGGAAGGGTCTCGAGGATCGCCACGATGTTGTCCTCGACGGACAGTTTGCGGAAGATCGACGGCTCCTGGGAGAGGTAGCCGATCCCTTTCCGCGACCGCTGGTACATCGGCATGTTTGTGATGTCCACGCCGTCCAGCACGATTTGACCCGCGAGCGGCTGGATCAGACCGACGATCATGTAGAACGTGGTCGTCTTGCCCGCTCCATTCGGGCCCAGCAGTCCCACGATCTCGCCCTGTTGCAAGCGCAGGGCCACATCGTTCACGACAGAGCGCCGGCGGTATTTCTTGACCAGTCCGCGCGCCTCCAGCGTGCTCCGACGCGCGTCGGGGCCGAAGGCTGGCGTGATCGCCCGGCCCGGTCGCAGGGTCGGGTGCTCGCCCGTGTGCTTGAGCATGTCCGCCAGCTCGGTGCGCACCCCCCCGATCTCACGCCACACGGCCTCAGCGACGCGCACCGGGGCGTCCGGCGACTGGAGTCCGCCCGGCGGAAGCACGACGATCTGCTCCGACGCCAATCGAGGGAGGACCGAGGCCGCGAGGTTGGCGCGCACGTCGTCCATGCTCAGGCGGCCCGCCTCGCGCTCCGCATCGCCTCCAGTCGCACGAAGGGCGGCCAGGTGATCGTTCCGGTACTGGACGGCCACATTGTTGAACGACGCGGTCCCGGTCCGGTCGGCAGCACAGACGAGCGCGTGGAGAGCGAGCGCAGCCGAGCGATCGCCGCGCGCCAGCCGGTTGACCAGTCCTTGGAGCTTGGTCGGCGGAATTGGCGGCGTCATGGGCGCCTCGGCGGCACCGCAGGGGGCGCACTGGTTCGGTCCGGGACCGACGTCGGCGGCGCAGGCGTCGAGGGAGGCTGACGCGCGTCTCCCGTCGGCCTGACCGGGGCGCCCGGGGCAGTTCCGGCGGCGGCAGCCGTTGCGCGGCGGGTGGTGTCGGGCTTCTCGGGCTCCAGATAGAGCCCCGTCGCGAGCGAGTCGTCGCGCACGGTCACCTGCTTCACGGCGCCCGAATCGAAGCTCACGTTGATTTCGCTGCCCACCACGTACACCCTGGCCGGAATTCGCAATGTGGTATCGCGTGGTGGGAGGTGCTGGAGCGACGTCGCGTGCCCGTTCGACACGAGCAGGCGGATCTTGGGCTTGCTCGCCGAGTCTCGCATGAGGGACGCTGCGGTGTCGAAGTGCGCAACGATGGTGTCCCCCGTCAGCCGGTCGCGTTCGTCCGCGCGGAACCGCGTCGAATCCGCAGCGCCCTCGGCCACCGCGCCCCCGACGGCGTGCATCTCACGAAGGCGCTGCCCTGGCATCACGACGTCGGTCGAATCGGCGACGATCGACTGGCTCGCCGAGACGGCACGAGCGCGCGACTTGCCCCAGGCGATCGCGCGGTTCAGCGAGTCGTTCACGACGCGCAGATCGATCGTATCGGACTTGAGGTTGAGGTCCTCACTCGTCGCTTCCGCTCTGCTCTTGGCGAGTACACGCTCGAGCTTCCGCTCCTTGGTGAGCACGTCGATCGTCTGTCCGACGAGCGTGTATGGACGTCCTTTCTTGCCGTTCACGCGCGGATTCCGCATCAACCGAAGCAGGCCTGAGCCAGCGTCCAGGAAGAGCGAGTCTCCGGAGGCCGTCAGCTCGGGCCGGACCACGATCACCTGCCCCGACGACGCGACCACGCTGTCACCCACGAGCCAGACGTTATTGCCGGTCACCGTGACGGGGGGCTGCGGGCGGCCGGCACTGTCTCGCTCCACGATGGCGATCGTCGGGCGCCCGAGCGCCGTCGCGTGCTGCTCGCGGACGCGCGGGATCGCGCGCCAGAACTCCAGCTGCGGACCTTTGAGGTTCGATCCACTCGGCAGCTGCGCGTCGACGTTGACGTTGGCCAGGAGTCGCTCCTCGCGCTGGAAATACGTGAGGAAGTCCGACTTCAGGGTGAGGCGGGGCTCCGTGTAGTCGACATGGCCTATGAAGTAATATCGATCTTCGTCACCGTAGGCCTCTAGACTGTCGGAGCGGAGAACGATCCGCTGCTCGGGACAGCGGGCGATCACGCCGCCGCCGATGTACGAGTTGTACTGCCCGCTGGGCAGCTTCACCGCGTAGATGTGCGCTTGGGGGACATTGTCCAGCACGAATCGGCACCTGCCGCTCGGCGGGGCACCGATCTGCGCGTGCATCGGGCGCGCGAAGAGCGCCAATGCCGCCACGCAGCCAAGGATGCGCGCGGTGGTCATTTCCCGGGGAGCGTAAAGCTTCCCTGCGCGCCGAGGTTGCGCAGGATCTGGATACGCGTGAGCTGCGGGTCGGCGCGAAATCCGATGCCGCTCACATCTCTTCCCGGCTCCACGAGCGTGAACGCGGAATCGCTGGACACCTCGTTCTGCGCCTGCAGGTACCGCATGTGCGGCGACGTCAACCGCTTTCCTTCCGTCGTCACGATCACGACGTTGCCGAAACCCTCCAGCTTCGACTCGCGCTGGGTGTAGGTGCCCCGGTCGGCACTGAGCACGCCCTCCTTCGTGCCGGTGGACGTGTTGAACGTCGCCCGGACCTTTCGCAGCTCGAAGCGGGTCTGATCGTCGAACACGTACGCCGTATCGGCGAAGAGCTCGCCGCGCTGGACGCCGCGATCGGTGAGCAGCATGCGCACGCCGAGCATCACCTGCTCCGCGCTGTCGGCCATGGTGGCGCCACGCTTCACCGGTGGCGCGCTCCCCTGTTTCCGGCAGGCGACGACGACGAGCAGCGCCGCGGCGGCGAGCCAGACGCGCCCGCGTATCATGCGACCCGTGCCCGCATGAGATCGTGCAGGTGGACGACACCGGCGAGCCGCTCGTCGTCGCCCAACACGGGCATGGCCATCACTCCGTTCGTCTCCATGCGATACACTACCGCGCTCGCCAGCTCACCGCAGTGCGCGAGCCGCGGCGTGCGCGTCATGATGCGTTCGACCGGAAAGGACAGCACGTCCGCCTCGTGTTCCATGAGCCTGGTGAGGTCCCCTGCCGTGAGCACTCCCTGCAGCCGGCGATCGTCGCCGATCACGAGGACGATCCCCCGCTGCTCAGCAAGGACGACCACGGCTTGACGAAGCGACGAACCGGGCGGAAGGACGGGCAGCGGATCGGTGATCATCACCTCGTCCACCCGCCGCAGCAACCGCCGGCCAATCGCGCCGCCCGGATGCAGGCGAGCGAAGTCTTCCCGTTTGAATCCCTTGTGCTCCAACAACGTCACGGCCAGCGCGTCGCCCAGCGCGAGTGCGGCCGTCGTGCTGGTGGTGGGCGCAAGATCGTGCGGGCAGGCTTCCTCGCGCACCCACGCATCCAGCGCCACATCGCAGAGGCGGCACAGCGCCGAGCCTGAGCCCCCCGTGATGGCGATGGTCCGTACCCCGAGGCCCTGGAGATGTTCGAGAAGGGCGAGCAGCTCATCGGACTCTCCGGACTTCGAGATGAGGATCGCCACGTCGTTGGCGCCGACGATGCCGAGGTCGCCGTGCGCGCTCTCCGCCGGGTGGAGAAACACCGCCGGCGTACCGGTCGACGTGAGCGTCGAGGCGATCTTGCGCCCGACCAGCCCGGATTTCCCGACGCCGGCGACGATCACCCGGCCCGTGGAATGCGCGATCATCATGACGGCGCGCGAGAACGACTCGCCCAGCCGCTCCTCGACGGTCGCCAGTGCCTCGCGCTCGAGTCTGATGACCCGCCGGCCGCGCTCGACGATCTCACTCGGCTTCATCGGCCGGATACTCCCGCGGGCAGCGAGCGCTCCTGCACGTACGCTTCGGTCACCTGTTCCCACTGGCCACGCGCCCTGAGCAGGAGCTCGGCGAACTCACGCACGGCGCCGCGTCCTCCGTGGCGCGTGAGGTGGACCGCGCACGCGGCGCGGATCTCGGGGACGGCGTTCCCGACGGCCACGGGCAGGCCGACGAGCCGCAGGACGGCGAGGTCGGGGAAGTCGTCGCCGACGAACGCCGCTTCGGACGGCGCGATCCCGTGACGGTCGAGCATCGCCAGGAAGGCGGGGAGCTTGTGCGCTCGCGGATCCTGCGCGACGTCGTCGACGTCGAGCTCGACGGCGCGCAGCCGTACGCTCTCGGAGACGCGTCCCGTGACGATCACGACGCGGAGCCCCGCTCGCTGCATCAGGTGCACTCCGAGCCCGTCCTGAATCTCGTAGCGCTTGAGCTCCATCGGCTGCCCGTCCGCGGC